>CAZIUX010000007.1:409-19151 GCA_964542795.1 uncultured Muribaculaceae bacterium | reverse complement strand
TTAGGCATGCCGCCAGCGTTCATCCTGAGCTAGGATCAAACTCTCAAAAAAAAATTATTTTTTTAAGTTTAATCTAAGCTACTCAAAATTGACATTTTACTTAGTTTTCAAAGATCATTTGCACACAGTTTCCAGGTGCATTGTTAATATAACAAAAACCAAAATCTTTGTCAACATATTTTTCATTTATTTTGCATTTTTATTAGCTTTGTTGTTTTTTTAGTGCAAAATAGATGTAAATTTGTAGTTAAGACTCGTTTTTTGTACCAAATTTATCACCATACTTCTTATATTGTTTGTACTTTTCATAGTACTCTTCAATTAGTCCTTTAAGAAATGGTCCTTCGTCTTTTCTTTTCAATTCAATTAATTTATCCAACTCACTAGTTAGGACTATATCCAAATCGTCAGAATATCCCATTAATTGTTTATGATATTTATATTCATTACGATCAAGTACTTTAAAACCTCCATCAGGAAATACTTTTAAATCTAAATCATAATCAATAAACTTTATTACTCCTTCATCGATTAAATAGGGAGATGCTATATTACATTTATAAAACAGTCCTTGTTTTTTTAGTTGACCAAAAACATTAAACCAATTGTTTTTATAAAGAATAACAATAGACGGCTCTTTTGTCTTATGTGTTCGACCATCGCTTTCTATTACTTTAGTTTTGTTGTTACCAACTATTAACTTTTCATTATCAAAATATAATACTAAGGCTTCTTCCCATACTCGATGAATTTTTCCATTGTGTTTGTAGCAATGAATTTTTAATTCATCGCCAACTTGGATATCTTTCATCTAAACCTTCTCATTTCTAAAAAGTATTATACAACAATATAAGCAAAATAACAAACCTTATATATAAGGAAAAGACATGTAATCTAATACATGTCTTTAAATACTATTTACTAGTTACTACTTCAAGAGCCTTTTTCAATTGATTATCATTTTCTTCAATTGGGTTTTCGATATACTCTTGACTTAACTCGACTTCATGATCTGGCAAAATACCTATACCATCAATATTTTGGTCATTAGGCATATTCCAAACTCCAGCAGTATATTTTATTGTTGCTCCAGATGATAAAGACCCGGTTTCTTGAAACTTACCTTTGCCATATGTTTTTGTTCCAACTAATTCCACTCCGTAGCTATATTTCAAAGCCCCGGCTAAAATTTCTGAAGCTGATGCGCTTCCTGAATCAACTAATAAAACAATTTTAAAATTAACTTTATCTTCGGTTGAGTCTGTAATAGCACTCTTTTTTTCTTTTGTTTCTAAATATAGAATAATTTTTCCTTTTTCTAAAAACTGTTCAGAAATAGACATTGCAGTCTCTAAATAGCCCCCAGTATTTCCTCTTAGATCAATAATCACTTCTTCAAGTTTTTTTTCTTTATAATTTTTTATTATTTCTTTAACCTGATTGCTTGTCTTTGCAGCGAATGATGAAATTTTTAAATATCCAACATCTTTTCCGTTGTGATTAATTATTCTACCTTCAGCAGATATTAATTCAACACTGTCCCTTGTTATTGATATTTCTACCTCTTTACCATCTCTTAAAAATACTATTATCGATGTATCTTCTTCTCCATACTTTATTTGGTTAGATATATCCGCAGGGTCTTTTCCAGTAATATCTAATCCATTAATTTTAAAGAAGATATCACCTTTAAGAACTCCGGCTTTTTCTGCAGGGGAATTTGCAAATACTTTATTAACAAATACTTCTTTAGTTTCAGCATTTTGAGATATTTCTACTCCGATACCTTTATATGAACCTTTTAATTGTTCATTAAAGTTATTTGATTGGTTTTCTTCCATATATTCAGTATATGGTTCACCTAAATAATCAAGCATTCCTTTAATGGCACTGTCGATTAGTTTTTCTTCATCTATATCTTTATAATATTTGTCCATAAGTTGTCCATAATTATTTATAAATTCTGAAATATGTGGATTATCAACTAATGATGTATAATCCTTTTCTATTTTTTTAGCATCATATTGTTTAAACATTATGTAGCCAACTACTAAACTAGATACAACTGTAGAAATTAACATGAATGCTATCATTTCATATATATTAAATATTTTTCTTCTCGTTATCATGGTTTACCTTCCTCACTCTATTACATAAGTATAAATCAAATAACATTTTTATTCAATCAAAAACCCATGTATTTTTTACACAGGTTTTCTTTCGTTTAATTCATATTTAATTTTTGAATCGCCTTCAATATACTTATCTATTTTTCCGTCAACAAATTTAATTAATGTTGGTCCAGAAACTTTTAGTTCTGAAAGTTTCGTTGGCTTAGGATTACTCTTATCACCAATATATGGTTTATTCATTCCATCAGACAAATTGCTTAAATATAATTGTACTTTATAAGCATCAGGATATCCTTGGATAACTTCGTCATAAAAGTCATAAAATTTATCTTCAAAATCATAAACTAGAACATAATACTCTTTACTTTCAACGCTAAACGCGTTTCCTAATAAAATTATACTATTATTGTATTCTGTTTCACTGCTAGCTGTATCTGCGGTTTTTTCTTTTTGGATCATTCTATCCGTTAAGTAATATACAAAAATACAAAGCAATATCATAACAGCAAATGTAATAATTAATGTTCTATACTTCATGTCCATTTCTTCATCTTTAACTTTTACAATTTTTTTTATCTTATTCTTAGCCATTTCTCTCACCTATAAAGTATTATATAACAAATTATCAAAAATACAAATAATTAATTATTAACACGCGCTTCTTTCTCATTTATTATATCTAGAACATCGTAAGTCATAACATGGACTTCTACAGGTATTAAAATTTTCATTGGTGGTTTAATCGAACAATAACTAGATCCCTCAATTAATATTTCACTAGAATCCATATGATAGTAATCTTCGATTACTTCTGTAGCTTTTTGTCTTTCTTCTTCGTTTAAAACACTAACCCTAAAGAATATATAATCCAAGGTATCAGATACAACACTGTCTATGCTAAAAGGATTATTATAAAAGGTTTCTAATCTAAACTTTATCCTTGGAAGAAAATACTCTAAATAATACTCTACTATATCTTTCTTTTCTTCAATAGTATATTCACTCATATTAATCCCCCTTATTATAATCTTCATCATATTTAGAAATTGTTTGTTCTTCTTTTAAATATTTCATATTCATTATTTTATTATTATATGATTCCATAATGCTCTTTAAATCTTTATCTTTATTAAATTTATCACCAAGTATTTTAAAACGATTAAAATCAGAAATATCTAAAATATAATTTAATTCTTCGTTTGCATTAACCATAAATAAATAATATTTATTAGTATCTAAATAATAAAAACCATCGATAAATGTACATCCACCATCTTCATTTATCCCACCCATTTGAGCAATCTCTATTTCTTTATTAGTTATGAGTTTTCGATTAATGTTTTCAACTACCGATAAGGAATATATTGTATATGGTGTACTAGAAATACTTTTTCTAAAAAATTCTTTTTGAATTAATATTCGATCTTTATATTCGGTTCTTAAAATTCGATTAATTTTTCCAATAAATATATATTCACTGACTCCCATAGCTTTTTCAATTGAGCTGGTGTCATATGTATATATTGGTTTTATAAGTATGTTTTTTTTAGAGTCATCACATTTCTTATTTCCATACATTATGTAGTCATCAAGTTTTGAAATTGAGGTCAACAAAGATAAAATGAAAAATAATATGATTCCAATTATAATAAAAATTATTAACAAATATTTTATTGATGTTTTATTTTTCATTTATCGTCCCTATTCCATTATTTCTAAATCATTGTTTCTTACATATGTTATAAATTGTTTTTTATATTCGTCTAGTTCTTCGCTAGTTAAGGTTCTTTCATATGATCCCACTGTATATCTAAATGTATATTTGATATCCGTTTCAGTTTCATATAATCCTAAAAACTCATAATTTAATAAAATACTATGTTTAAAACTTCTCAATACGTCATCAATAATTTGATAAGCAACATTCTTTTTTGCAACTATTGTATAGTCAAGCTCCACAGTTGGATATTTGCTTACATGTTCATAGGTCACAGTTTTATTTTCTAAATTTATAAATTTTTCATAATCAATTGAAGCATATAATAAACATTTCTTTTTTATAATGTTCTTTTCTATTACTCCTAAATAACCATATAATTCATCGTCTATAAATATACCTAACGATAATGAGTCATGATACATAGAACCTAACTTAGTATATTTAAAATCGATATTGATGTTTTTTAATGTACTAAAAATATCTGACAATATTCTTTTTAATTGATAATAACTATCTTCTATGAATTTTGATTCATCCATAAGCATTATTGATATTTCCCTTCTTGATTGATTATCAACAATAACAGTACCAACTTCAAAGATTCCTAGTTTATCTTTGTATTTAGCATTATTAATTGCCGTTTCAATTAAAGAATAAACTAGAGAATTTCTTAAAACATTATCTTCAGTTCTACCTAATAATTTAACATTGTCTACTACCTCACCAAGTTTGTTTAATAAAGTTGTATTATTCCATAAATAAGTATGAACCTCATTTAAACAATATTTAGTAGCTAAAAAAGTTTTTAATTCATAGGTCATTTCAAATGCTGTTTCATCCATATTAGCATTTAACTCTACTCTTAGTGGTTTTGCTTCAATATTTTCATATCCATATATTCTTGATATTTCTTCTATTAAATCTTCTTCAATACTAATATCTTTTGTTGCTCTAAAAGTCGGAACACAGACTTCATAATAATCTTTTTTTTCATTAACAATAAATTCTAATGATTCAAGAATTTTAATCACTTGATTACTAGAAAGTACAAATCCCAAATAAGTATTCAATTTTTCTTTTCTTAGTTTAACAGTTGGGCTAGTAAGTTTTTTTGGATAAACATCAGTAAGTTTAGATGCTATTTTAATATCCGGGCAATAATCATTTAATAGTTTTGCATATCTTTTTATAGCTAGTTCAAACATGTTTGGATCTAATGATTTTTCATAACGACTTGATGCTTCTGTACGAAGTCCTAAGTATGTAGCACTTTTTCTAATGTTTGTAGCATCAAAACAGGCACTTTCAATAATGATTGAATTAGTATTACTTTCTATTTCACTATTTAATCCACCCATAATTCCCGCGATTGCATAATACTCATTATTGTTTTTAATCATCATTATATCTTTATTTAAAGTTCTTTGAGTTCCATCTAAAGTAATAAAATCCTCTTGATCCTTAGCATTTCCAATTTGAATACTACTTACTTTTGAAGCATCAAAAGCATGCATAGGAGTGCCAAGTTCTAACATTAAATAATTTGTTAAATCAACTACTAAAGATAAACTTCTCATACCAATATAGTGTAAAAATATTTTTATTTCCATTGGAGTTTCATTATTTAAAATATTGTTTACTTTTAAACCCATATATCTTAAACAGTTATCGGTTTCTATACTAATATCTAATTTTGGTTCTTCAGTTATAATTTCCATTGTTTCAAGTGGTAACAATTCTGTATTAGTAATAGCCGCGATTTCTCTAGCTATCCCATAATGTCCCCATAAATCAGGACGATTAGTTAAAGATTTATTGTCTATTTCCACAATCACATCATCAATAGGGAAAATATCTTTTAAGTTAGTTCCAACAATAGCGTCACTAGGTAACTCAATTATTCCAGCATGATCTTCGCCTATGCCAAGTTCATCCATTGCAAGAAGCATTCCTTGTGATAAAACACCGGCGATTTCTTTTTCAGTTATTTCAAAACCTTGAACTTTTCCACCAACATTAACTAATGGGGCTTTTATACCTTTTCTAACATTAGGTGCTCCGCATAAAATACTTAATTCTTTTAAGCCATTATTTACTTTGCAGATATGATATTTTTCTTTTTTGGGATGTGTTTCACATTCTAAAACTTCGGCTACTACAATGTTGTCAATATCTAATCCTTTTACTTCTACTTTTTCTACCTCAGCTACTTTGATAGTAAATGTATCCCAAATCGAAATCCAATCAATTAATTCACTGTTTTTTATATATTTTTTTAATCTATTACATGATATTTTCATACATTCACCTACTTTATATTAAACCTTTCTAGTTTTCTTATGTCACCAGAGTTTAATACCCTTATATCATCAATTTTACCTTTCATCATTGCCAATCTTGTAAGTCCCATTCCAAAGGCAAAACCATTATATTCATCAGGATTAATTCCACTCATTTTTAATACATTAGGATGAATCATTCCACATGGGCATAACTCTATCCAACCAGAGTGTTTACATGTTGGGCATCCTTTACCACCACAAATTAAACATTCACAGTCAAGTTCAAATCCAGGCTCAACAAATGGAAAGAATCCCGGTCTTAATCTTACATTAACTTCTTTTTTAAATACTTTACTTAGTAATTCTTTCATTACATATATTAAATTTCCAATGGAAACGTTTTTATCAATAACCATTCCTTCAAGTTGAAAGAAAGTATTGTCATGTGAATGATCAATATTTTCATTTCTAAAACATCTACCAGGAGAACATAATCTAATAGGAGCCCCATATTTTTCCATACCATGGACTTGATTGGTTGAAGTATGAGTTCTTAGAACTAAACCATTATCTAAATAGAACGTGTCTTGCATATCTCTTGCTGGATGATTTTTAGATATATTTAAAGCTTCGAAGTTATAATATTCACTTTCCATTTCTGGACCATCAATAATAATAAATCCCATTTGCTTTAAAATGTCAGTAACTTCTTTGGATGCAATCGTAACTGGATGCAAAGACCCTTTTCTTGACATCGCAGGTAATGTATTATCAAAATCAAGGAAATCATTTGTATTTAATGAATCATATTTAGCTTTAAACATTTGTTCTATGTCATATTTAAAATCATTGACTAACTTACCAAATGTTTGTTTTTCTTCAATTGACATCATTTTAATTTGTGACAATAGTTCTGACAAACGACTATTTTTTCCAACAACTTTGCTTTTTAAATTTAATAGCTCTGATTCAGCAGTAATTTCATCAATTTTAGTTTGTGTATCCTTTAAAATACTTAATAATTCTTCTTTCATATTTCCTCCAATAAAAAAATCTAAAACAGGGACGAATTACTCCGCGGTACCACCCTAATTCTAGATATCTAGCTCTTTCATAGTTAACGCCCATTAACGATTAAAACTCCAAGGTTGAATTTCTTTAGTTATTTATCTTAAGACGATTTCACCAAACTCATCTTATCTCTAATAAAGAACTTAACTAAATACTTGCTTCCTTTTCTTTGTTTTACGAATTCAGTATAGCATTTTTATAATTAAGTGTAAAGAAAAAAGCAGTTACCTGCTTTTAGTAATTTTCTAGTCTTAATTCCATATAGCTTTCTGGATGTTTACATACAGGGCATACTTTTAAGGCATCTTTTCCATAATATACATGTCCACAATTACGGCAAATCCAAATTACTTCTTCGCCTTTATGGAATACTGTATTTTCTTCAATATTAGTTGCTAACTTGTTGTATCTTTTTTCATGATTTTTTTCTATTTCTAAGACCCCTTCAAAAAGTCTAGCAATTTCCATGAATCCTTCTTCACTTGCTTCTTTAGCAAATCTAGCATACATGTCTGTCCATTCATAGTTTTCACCTGCTTGGGCGTCTTTTAGATTTGTAAGTGTGTCAGGAATATCACCACCGTGTAGAGCTTTGAACCATAATTTAGCATGTTCTTTTTCATTTCTTGCAGTTTCTTCAAATATTGCTGCTATTTGTTCATAGCCATCTTTCTTGGCTTTTGAAGCATAATAATCATATTTATTTCTAGCTTGGCTTTCTCCTGAGAAAGCTTCCATTAAATTCTTTTCCGTTTTACTTCCTTTAAGTTCCATAATAACCTTCTTTCTAATAATAGTTTACCATTATTATGAATTTTTTCAATAAAAAAGCACTTTTAAAAGTGCTTTAATAATTATTTTGCTTCGCAAGTATCGTCATCAGTATTTGATGTACAATCAATTACCAATGGACATCTTACACTAGTATTTCTAGTATTGCCAGTTCTTTCCCACCCTGGAAGTGTTTCGGTTGGGCTCCAAATATATTCGGTAGTTTCTTTACAATCGTCAACTTTTTTATCTATTACTGTATTTTTGTAAACATAACATTTACCATTGCTTAGGATACCCTTATCACAAACATATTTTTTAGTTCCTGGTTTTTCGATTTCACATTTTGTACCAACTAATTTTGCATTTGCATCAGAACAATAATATGTATCATTATTTTTTACTTCTTTATAACAGGTTACTTGATTGTTGTTTGTAGTATTAGTATAACCTGTTGGGCAAGTATATGTTGTATTTGTTGTTGAAGGAACGCTTACTTTTCCTTTTCTAACACAAGTTACTTGCGTATCATATGTTCCAGCATTATCGAATGTATTATCACAGACATATTTAGTATTTGTTTTTGGTTCATCAGCTATGTCAGCTTTATATATACATTTTGTTGGAACAGTGTATGTTCCAGCATTTAAGTATTTTGATGAACAAACATATGATGTTTTAGCTGGAGAAATAGTTGATGCCACTATAACCTTCGTACATGTTGTCGGAACATTATAAGTTCCAGCATTATCATAATATGATGAACAAGTATAAGTTGTTTTTGGAGTTGAGTTACCTTGAGTTCTAATATCTTTATAACAATTTACTTGAGTACTATATGTTCCGGCATTGATAAATGAACTATCACATGTATATGAATTTGTTGTAGAAGTTGTTGGATTACCAGTTCTTAAACAAGTAGTTGGACTACTATATGTTCCGGCATTGTCAAAACTTGAAGAACATGTGTATGTTGTTACTGGGTTAACATAACTTCTAGTATAAACAACATATTTATAAACCATTACCATACCTGGACAATTTGATGATGAAGGGCAATAGTATTCATATCCTCCACCTTTATATTCATACTTAGTAGTTGATGTGTCACTTTTTGATGTTGTGAACTTTTGTACAGAACATGATCCACAAGACCAACCAGTATAATATCCAGGAGTAGTACTTTGTGTAGCTTGTGAAGATTTTCTACAAGTTACTGGCGATGTATATGTTCCAGCATTATCATATTCAGATCCACAAGTATAAGTTGTAGTAGTTGCTGATAATTTAGCCGGTTCATTATGACGTGTTACTTTATAACAAATTGTATTTGTATCAAATGTTCCGGCATTATCATATTCCGGTCCACAAGTATAAGTTGTTTTTGATACTGCTTCAGCTTTTTGAATAGTTGTCTTTTTACATGTTGTTGGAATATTATATGTTCCAGCATTATCATATTCAGGTCCACAAACATATACTGTATTTGCTACTGAATCATCAGAAGCACTTGTTGAACCATAACATTTTGCATATGTAATATAAGTTCCAGCATTTGTATATTGAGAAGTACAAGTATATGTGGTCTTCTTAGTAGAAGGAGTAGACTCTTCTTTAGACTTAATACAATCAGTCGGATTGTTATATGTACCTGCATTATCAAATTCAGGACCGCATATATATTTAGCATTTTCTTCTGGTTCAGCATATACTTTGTATACTCCACCAGTATTTACTTTTGCATCTGTCACAGTCTTTTTAGAAGGTGTAGTAGATAATCTAGCTGGTAATGAGGATTCTAATACTGATTTAAAACAATACGAGCTTCCGTCATAATAACCTTCAGGACACAAGTCATAAGTTAATTTAGTTGAAGATCGTTTGTATTCATATTCAAGTGCAGTACAACTATTACTGTCAGAATCTTTATCCCCAACATTATCATTGTCTTCATTATCATTAGTATTGTTGCCATTATTATTTGAATTATCATTACTATTATTATCATTGTTGTTATTAATGCTATCATTGTTTGAATTACTGCCATTACAATCTGTACACACAGATGAATAATCAATTGTGTCAATAATATAATCAGATTGTTTACTACAAGATAAGGATACTTTTAATGAATATTCTTTACTTGATAACTTTGTTACTTCAACATAACTTTCATCTAAGTCACATTTTTTCCCATCTTTATCAACGAAAGGTAAGATAATTCTATTGTCAAGCATAGCTTCCAAAGTCATTTTCTTTGAGCTACCATTTTCAGCTGGTAACTTATCTAAAGTATAATAACTTTTAGCAGCTTCTTTCATAGTTTGGACATTTTCATTGAAAACTTTGTCATAAAAAGTTGTTAAATTATTGTTAGGATATAACAATAACAATATTAAGAAAAATGCTAATAAAAATAATACTTTTAAAAACAATTCTCTCCAATTAAATCTTATTCTATCTTCTTCCATAAAACCCCCCGGTTCTCTCTCTTATTTATATGATAGTGTTTTACCACTATTATTTGCTTCTACTAATGTTCCAAGCATTGCTTCTGTTGGATAATTTACTAAAGTTGGTTGTCCTTTTTCCAGTAATAGTGAAATTTCACCATCTGTTAATCCAGGATTATTTAACCTTAGTAGTTCTCTTTGTTGTTCATAAGTAGGCATACATTCTTGTCTTTGCATAATTGTTTGAACGTCTTCTATTGTATATCTACAAGTAACGGCTTCACCATCAATTATTACATCATTAGTATAAACAACATTATCATTTACATTAACTGCGCTTACTAATTCACCAGATGTAAGTACCATTGTAACTGCAAGCAATCTTTCTCCGGAATTTTCCATTGATTTATATGATGCATTTCCATTTAAATAATCATCTAATATGAATGTTTCAACAGAATCTTCTAAAAATGACATTGCATATGGATATGATGCACTTCTATCATTTGTTACAATCATGGCATGTCTATTATCTTGAAGCATTTGTATTATTGCATTTGAACGGCTGTTATCAGTTACTAACCATGAATATGGAAACAATCTAACACTAACATTGCCATCACCAAATCCTCTAATATCGTTAGATGCATAATTTAATTCAGCTTGATGGATATTAAATATACGATTACCTAGTGATGAAATATCAGAAAATTCAACCGGACGATCAAATGGATTTTGTCCACCGATTAATTTAATCATATTAAATGCTTCATCAACAGTTATATCGAATAATCCAGAAACTTGAGCTCTTTCATAAATTTCATATGCTCTTTCTCTTACTTGATCATCATTTCTCACATCAAGTAAAACTGATTCTGGTCTTCCACCTAAATAACCATTATCTACAGTTTGAGCTGATCCTAAATCTTGAATTATAACTTCAGCTGGCACTACTGTAGGCTCAGGCATTATTCCGTGTTCATAGTTTGCTTCTACACCTTGTGACAAGTCATATGAATTGTCTAAATCATTTGAATCATTATTTGTCTTTTTATAATGAATAGCTTGATTGATTATTGACCCAACCATAACAAGGCCACAAACCACTATGATCCTTCCTGAATTTCTTAAAAAATTTTTTCTTTTTTCGTTTTTATTGTTTATAGTTCTTTCTTTTCTTACTCCCATATCATAATTCCCCCTTTTGAATTAATTGTTGCATACACTAACACATTTTTTTTATAATGTCAAATTATTATTATATTTGTTATTATCGGAGAACAAAAAAAATAAGCATTAAGCTTATTTTTGTTATTTTTATATTATTTTATAACTGAATCAAATTTTCCATTATCATATTCAGTCCAGTAAGTTCCTCCTTTAGTCCATTCTTCATTAATACCACTTTTTGATTTATATATTGAATTAATTTTGTTATTAACGTTTTCAAAGAAACCAACTGAAATATAGTTATCATTAAAGATTGAACGGTATGAAGATACATTGTTATCATCGTCATAATAATATTGTAATGTTGCATATCCTTTATCTAACTTAATATATTCATATATTGCAGTAACTTTGTTATCATCATACATTTTCATTTGAATTGAATCTGTCTTTTCATCATAGATTGTTTCAAATTTACTTGAATTATTGTCTTCATCTTTAAAAGTCATATTACATGTATTACCATCATTTTTAAAGTCCTTGATATTAAACAAACCAAATGAATAAGCTGCTTCAGTTTCACTTAATCCACAAATTGAAACTGGAACAATTAGTATGTCTCCTGTAACAAATCCTAACAAACCCATTGATAAAGTATAATCATTTTCTGGTATACTATCACTTAATTTATCATATGCTTTGCTCTTTAATTCAGTATATTTTGTATATGATTCAGAAATGTTGGAAACTTTCGTTTTTTCTTTGACTTCTCCTTTTATATTATTTGTGGTATTGTCCTTACCACATCCTACAAACAGTGTTGAAAAAATTACAATTGTAAATAAAATAATTATTTTTTTCATTTTTCCTCCTAAGTAAATTATACAACTTATAACCAGGTTGTCAAATTAAAAGAAACCAAAGTGGTTTCTTAAAAATTTGATTATTTTTTATTACTTATTACAACTGAGATTGTTTTTACTTTTGGTGTAAATGTTAATCTTGGATCTGATCCTTCTATTATTATTGGAACATCATGATTTCCTGGTCCAAATCCAGTCAAATCAACATAAGCAGTGATATTTGATTGATCAATAGAATTTAAGACTGATTTTACTCCTTTAACAATTACTACAACGCTTGTATCTTGAATTGATGATGCATTTGCAGCATATTTACTGTCTAGATTTCTAAATACAATAGGAGATACAGTTATTTCTACTGATGATTCTTGTTGAACTGTAACTTCAACTGATGTAGTAGAAGCTGACATATATCTTACACCATTTGGTTTTGTTAATGTGACACTGTAAGTTTTATTTTCATTTAAACCATCAATGTCAATAACTGCTTCGATGTATTTGATATTGCTTAAAATTGATTGTTCTCCATATAAAGTTATTTTACTTACTGAAGAAGATATATCACTAATAGCAAATCCAACCGTTGCAGTTCCCTCTGTAATAACTTTTACTGGAACTTCAACATTGTTTGAAGTGACTGTTACATCGGCATTTATTTTTTCTGGTACTATTTCAACATTATTAATTATTTTACCATTTTCATCATAAGCAACTAATGGAACATTTTCAATTTTGAAATTACCAGCCCCAGTTAGTTTATCTGATCCAACATCGACTAATGCTTTTACTGTTGCAACTTTATCTAATGTGTTTTTTGATCCTTTAATTACAACTTCACTATGTTCTAGTGAAACAGTGCCAATAGATAATTTTAAATCCAATTTATCTTGATTATAAATATCATATGTTAATGATTTAACAGCACTTACTTTTGGACTAATAACTACATTAATAGTTGAAGGATCTAATTTATATTTAACAGTTTCTACTGAATGATTATATTTTAATTTAACTTTGTGATTTCCTTCAGAATATCCCGATAAGTCTAAAGTTACTTTGTGATTACCCAATTGTTTAGCTAAGTATAAATCACTTCTTCTTCCTATTAAAGTTATATCAACTGTTTTAGGTACTCCATCAACAACAAATGCTTCTTCATTATAGATTAATGTAACTGGTTGATTATCTAAAATTTCTGCTTCATTCTCTACTAACCTAGTTGTTTTGTTATCAACAAAGAAAAACATTATTATTGCAAGTGCAAGTGAAACATATAATAAAATATTGGGTCTACTAAAGAATTTTTCAATAATTTTGGGACTTAACTTAAACCTTTTATATGCAGTATATATAAATTTTGAAATTGGTATAATAATATATTTATCAATAAATCTATATAACAGTCTAAATGGAGTAAAAATAATTCTTAATATTTTAACAATATTATTCATTATCTTCACCTTCTTCTTTTTCATCTGCATCATAGAAAACTTCAGTCTTTGGTTTTAATTCTTCCATTAACTTAATTCTACATTCTTCAATTGTTAAGTTATAATCCATAGTTTGGTTTACTGCAATACTTACTCTTCCTGTTTCTTCTGAAACAATTATTGCAATTGCGTCAGTATCTTCAGCAAGGCCTAAGGCAGCACGATGTCTTGTTCCAAGTTTTTTACTTATATTTGGATCCATACTTGTTTTAAATACTGCTCCAGCACATGTAATTTGGGTGCCTTGAATAATTACCCCTCCATCATGTAATGGACTATTTGGATAAAAAATAGATCCTAATAGGCTTGATGAAATGTCTGCATAAATCTTGGTTGCTGGTGCAATATATTCATGTAAAGAAACGTCTCTTTCAACAGCCATTAATGCTCCAATACGATTTTTCTTTAAATACTCTACTGCTTCCATTATTTCGAATACGAGTTTTTCTCTTTCATCAACAGTTAATACTTTATGTCTTCCAAGCAACTGACTACGACCAATTTGCTCTAATACATTTCTAATTTCAGGTTGAAAAATAATTATGATTGCCAGAGGCCCCCACATAATTATATATTCTAATAATAATCCAACTGTATATAAATTTAATAAATTACTTAAAAGCTTTATGAAAACTATAAATGTTACCCCTTTAAAAATTAAGGACATTTTAATATTATTTCTTAGATTCTTTAGTAAATAGTAAAATAAAAACCAAACGATACATATATCAATTATTTTTGTAATAATCCCCCATATAGATGGTATTGTCATTCAATTCACTCCTTTGGCAAAATTATTATATCAAAATTTTAATTTTATTACTAGTTAAAGAATTATTTAAAAATTTTAATTAATTCATTTTTAATTTCATCTGGTGAAAATGGTTTGGATATATAACTAGTAAATCCTATTTCCAGATACTTGTCTTTAGATCCGGAAACAGCATCTGCTGTAAGAGCAATTACAGGAGTATTAAATCCATATATTTCTTTTAATTTTTTAAATGTCTCTTCTCCACCCATATTAGGCATCATTATATCCATTAAGATTAAGTCATAAGTTCTTCCACTTTTAATTATATTTATACATTCTTCGCCACTTGATACATCATCTAATACTAAATCAAAATTCTTTAATGCTACTTTTGCAACTTTTATATTTAAAGCATTGTCATCTACTATTAATATTTTTTTGCCATTTATTCTAGTTTCTCTATCCATATTTTTTTTTCTTATTTCAATAGTAGATAAAGCTTGGGTATCAGTTAATGGTTTTGACATCATTGCAATTCTTTGTGGTATTTGAGTCACAAAAATTGAACCTACTCCATATTGACTTTGAACATTAATTTTTCCTCCCATTAGTTCAACTAATTTTTTAGTTATTGCAAGACCCAGTCCCGTTCCTTCAGTAGTTGTATTTTTAGCGACATCTAAACGATCAAATTTATTAAATAACCTCGAAATATTTTCTGTTTTAATACCCAATCCAGTATCTTGAACACTAATTATAATATTACTAATATCATTTTGATTAATACATTTAACACTAAATAAAATATTTCCTTTTTGAGTATATTTAACTGCATTTGTTAATAAATTAGTAACAATCTTTTTTATATTTGCTTTATCTCCATATAGTTGGTATGGAACATCTTCACCTATTTTATAATTAAATATTATTGGTTTATCACTTAGTCTTGTTTTAGCTAGTTTAGCTAAACTTTCAAATTCTTCTCTAGGATTATAAAGAACCTCAATTATTTCCATTTTATTGCTTTCTATTTTTGATACATCAAGCACCCCTCCAACTATTTCTAGAAGAGTATCGGAAGACTTAACTATATCTTTTGCATAATCAACTGCTTCTTCAGGCAAATTATCTACTGCCATAATTGCATAACTAAATCCAGTTATAGCATTTAAAGGAGTTCTTATTTCATGAGACATGCTAGCAAGAAAATCACTTTTAGCAAGATTTGCTCTTTCGGCTTCAGATTTTAACATATTAAGTTTTTCTATCATTTTTAAGTCTGGGTTTTCTATTGTAAATAACATAATTAAATTAACAAAAGCAAAGACAAAAGAAACAATAACGATTGTATTATCAATTTGATTAAGTACAAACACTAAAACAAAGAAAAACATCAGTACATATAGCGGAGTTAGTTTTCTTGTAATTGCTCTTTTGGCATTAAATAATAAACATAACAGTATTGCCACTAAATAAAAACCACAGCCAATCATAGTGCTTGTAAGTGCAACACCATCACTATACATTGCATACCCGTCTAAATGAATATCTACTTTCATAAATAAAAGCAATATCATTAAAATAACATCGATTACAGTAGTAAAATAAAATAAGAAATTATAATTCCTTGCCTTACTATTTTCATTATCTTTAAATAAAACATAATAAACATATAAAAAGAAATTACTTGAAAATAATATATACATTGCATAATCAACTTTGTTCAAAAACTCTAGCAAAGCAAAATTTTTGTTACCTAAAATCGATAACAATAAAATTGTTACCATTAAAACACTGTCAACAAAACTATATACTAATACTCGCGAAAATATGGCAGTTTCTTTATTTTTCACTCTTTTTTTAGAGAAAAATACAATACTACAAAAAATTGATAAAAGTAATCCACATAAAGGTATATAAAGGTTATAAATTCCGTTCACGATATCATCACACCTACTTTATGTTAGTATATCATATGTAATTTTAAACATAAAGATTATAGCATACGAAATATTCAGATATTGTCTGTATAAATTAAAAAAATCATTTGGTAAATGATTTTCTTAAAATTGAATTTTTTTCTGTAATCCCTGGGTTAAATTCCCCGTCTTGATTTAAAGTATATTCATTTGCTTTTTCATCACCAGCTAAGAATAATAAGAACTTTAGTTCACTAGCTGAGTCATAAGTAAATCCTACTGCTTTAAATTTTTTTAAATAAGTGTGATTAATATAAATTAATGGATCTATTTTACTTAAACTATCTTTATTGATATTGTAGTCATTCCATATTTGTCTACGCATTTTTATCATATCATCTCTAATGTTGCCAGTTTGGCTAATTAGACTGTCATTATAATTAATAACAACCGGCAATCCAAATCTTATAATACATTTTTTGTATAATTGTCCTTCAGATTTTTTTATACCGTCATCTTCAACATATTCAAAAATAACAGGAACTATCGGTTTTTGAGCAATAAGAGAGATTTTTGAAATTCCTTGTCTAATATTATGCATTGGAAGTGTTGGATGTAAATTCCAAGTGCTTTCACCAAAAACAACTCCATCATTTCCTTCAATTATCTTTTTTGAGATAGATAGCATAGAATTAAGTCTATCTTCTTTTATTCTTCTATCGAACAATGTAGCATTTGATATATTGAAAATCTCTGTTGAAAACTTGTTCAAACAATCTGTGGCCACCATTACACTTCCGCGTCTATTAAGCATAGAAAGAGCTTCATAAGCAGTAAAAATATCATGAGAATTCCCGTGGTTAACTAAAAAGATTACATTTGAATCTTTTGGAACATTTTCTTCCCCTTGTAATTCCAATTTATAATTTCTTAATAAAGGATACACTCTTTTTATTATATCTTGTCCATAATTAGGTTGCTTACTTTTTATATGAAGTAACTGATTCCTTATTCTTTCAAAATATTCCTTTCGTTCAGAAACCGATAAATTATCGATATTATCACTTAATGATAATTCCATGGAAATCCCCCTTTGATTTCATAAATAATTTCACTTTATTTGCAAAGATATTATCAATATTATTTGTTTTTGTCAACAATTGTGAGATTGAGTAAAAAAAAATAAAAAAATATATGCAATTAATTCTTGTCTGTTAACTAACTGAAAAGTATTAATAATTATTCTACATTATAACAATATTTTAAGGTATACTTATTTATAGTTCGTCAGGAGGATGAGAGATATGATATGGAACAATTTTAAGCAAAATAATTGGCAATCTAATGTAGATGTGGCTGATTTTATTCACAGTAATTATACAGAATATTTAGGTGATGATAGTTTTCTATCTTCAATTAGTAATAAAACAAAAAGAGTTTTAGATATTTTTACACAACTAAAAAAAGAAGAAACCCAAAAAGGAGTTCTTGATGTTGAAACAAAAATTATCTCTGGAATAGATAATTTTTTGCCTGGTTATGTAGATAAGGATAATGAAGTTATCTTTGGTCTTCAAACAGATAAACCTTTAAAAAGAATAATTAATCCTTATGGTGGCATGAGAATGGTTCACGCCTCATTAAATGCTTATGGCTATAAAATGGATGAAGAAGTCGAGAGCTTTTTTAATAAATTTCGTAAGACACATAATGATGGAGTATTTGATGCTTATACAAAAGAAATTAAAAAAGCTAGAAAATCTCATTTAATAACTGGTTTACCAGATGCTTATGGTAGAGGTAGAATTATTGGTGACTATAGAAGAGTTTCCCTTTACGGAATAGACTATTTAATTGAAAAGAAAAAAGAAGATTTAGATAAACATTCTAACATTACATCAAATAGCGATATTCAATTAAGAGAAGAAATAAATGAACAAATTCGTGCTTTGGAAGAAATAAAAAGTATGGCTTCCAAATATGGCTTTGATATTAGCAAACCAGCCGAAAATGCAAAAGAAGCGATTCAATGGTTATATTTTGCTTACTTAGCAGCAATAAAAGAAAACAATGGAGCTGCAATGAGTTTTGGTAGAACATCTACATTCTTAGATGTT
>CAZIUX010000007.1:0-399 GCA_964542795.1 uncultured Muribaculaceae bacterium | reverse complement strand
GATTTAAAAAATGGTCTATTAACTGAAATGGAAGCACAAGAACTAATTGATCAATTAGTTATCAAATTAAGACTTGCAAATCACTTAAGAACCCCTGAATATAATGAGTTATTTGCTGGAGATCCTACTTGGGTTACAGAAAGTATTGCAGGTATGCTTGATGATAACAAATCATTAGTTACAAAAACTTCATTTAGATTCTTACATACTTTAATAAACTTAGAATCTTCTCCCGAACCAAATATGACAGTTTTATGGAGTGAAAAATTACCTGAAAATTTTAAAAAATATTGTGCAAAAATGTCAATTGAGACCGATGCACTTCAATATGAAAATGATGATATAATGAGACCAATGTATGGCAACGACTACGCAATTGCATGCTGTGTATCAGCAATG
>CAZIUX010000006.1:0-19987 GCA_964542795.1 uncultured Muribaculaceae bacterium | reverse complement strand
CAAGATGGAATAAATTTTTTTAGAATTGACTTTGGTCAAGGTTTAGCTTATCAAAATCCTACTTTTTCACCAGTAATATATGATAATAATATTTTAGATATGATGGAGTATGGATATATTGATCATGATTTTTTCTTGGTAACTGAGTCTTATGGAAAGAGTGTTTATTTACATAAAGATACTTCATTTTCTGGTTTAGCTTCTAACGCAATGCGTTTAGCTATTAGTATAAATGACCAAAACAATAACATAAGAATGATTTTTGGTAATCAGGCAGAAAATGGAATTACTGATCCATATACCACTCACGCGGTTTATAATTCAGGATCTTTTGTTTATGGATATAATGATCCTTTATTAGTTGGAAATCAAATAGTTTTTAAATTTTCAGAAAAAGATGGCGGAAGAGGTAGTTCTGATGAAGCTCCAATTAATCCGGCAAAAATATTATTAAATATACCCGCAAATAGCTCGGTAAAAGTAAATATTAAAGTTTGGTTAGAAGGCGGGGATATAGATTGTGATAACACTATAGCAAGTAGTTATCTTGATACAGTAATAAAATTTGGTAGTGCAAATATTCTACTTCCTGCTCCTGAATTACATGCTACTGCACAAAGAAGATTAACTGGGCTTGATACAACAATGGAATATTATGTTGGAACTGATTTATTAAATGCTGTTTGGATACCAGTTACAGACCCATTAATGACATTTGCTGCGGGTTCAACAGTAAATGTAAGAATTAAAGAATTACCAAATGTATCGTTAGCGTCCTATATAAAAACCGTCAAATTTTAGAGAGGCAAATATGAAAAAAAAGAGTATAAATATTTTCTTAAATATTTTATTATTCCTGGCTTTATGTTATACTGCTTATAGTTGGATGATAACCGATCCGTCTCGTGGGGAGATAATTGATTATGATCGAACATTAATTATCACTACTGCTAATATCAGTGTTGATTTTTATGTCATGGTAGATAATGAATATGTATTACAAACTGATCCAATTCTTGATTTTGGACTTGTTGAACCAGGGATTCCACAAAGATATCGCTTTGATATAACAAATAATACTGCTGGAACAGCTTCAGTTAAAATATTGTTTTCTGATATTACAGGGGATATTACGGAATTAAATAATTTCATGATTTTTGGTGGAACAAATCCTTATCAATATTCATTTAAATTAGGCGATAAAATAATTTATAATAATCAAACTAGTGAAAATTATTTTGAATTTTATAATAAATTAACCATTCCATCTTTAGAAACCTTTTCTTTATATTGGTATGGTTTAATTGATAAAAGTGCATCAAATGACTTAATGAATAAAGGATTACATATTGCTGAAATAATCTTCATGCAATCATAGGAGGCTATATGCTTAATAATAAAACATTTTTAAAAATAGTAAATGTTTTGAGAATAATTGCCACAATTATTCTAATTTTTCTTTTACTTAATACAATTTTACAAAGATTTATGCCTCAGGATTCAAAGTTAATTAAATATAGAACTTATAATATTGTTACTCGAAGTATGGAACCAGAGTTAATAGTAGGGGACATAATTTTAGTTAAAAAAGTTGATCCAAAAGATATTAATGTTGGTGATAACATTACTTTTCAGGGTACCTTAGGAGACATGAAAGGTAAAACCATCACGCATGAAGTAATAAATATTCGACAAGAACAAGGAAAATATGTTTTTACTACCCAAGGAAAATCAAATTTATCAATTGATCCAGAAGTATGGGAACAATTAGTATTTGGAAAAGTCGTTTATAAATTTAAAATATTAAGTTTTCTTAGCCGATTGATAAAAACTTGGTATGGATTTTTATTTATTGTAGCAATTCCATTAATTACACTTTTATATACTGAAATAAAAGAAATGAGAAAAGAGATTAAAGAAAGGCTTGATTAAATGAGCAAGAAACAAAAACAAATTAAAGATTTTTGGTCTAGTATTAATTTAGTTTCGGATTTATTAAAAAATGACCGATTAATTCTAAAATTAGTCTTTTTAGCTGTTTTTGTTTTAGGCTTATTTCTTGATTCATATGCCTGGTTTTATAGTGAATATATTAGTAAAGGCACAAACTTTAATTTAGGAGAAATTGCTCATCAAGTTACTCAATATGATGATTCTGGTGATGTAATTGGAATGATTGGAGATACAGTCACAATTATTAATGAAAACAACATAGGTAATACGACAGTTAGTAGCCGATATATTGAAATAGAAAATATTGGTTCTTTAAATATGGATTATACAATTACATTTCAATTAGATGGTACAATTGCGGATTCAGGTGTTTTATATTATAGAATTTATAATATTTCTGAAGCTATGCAAAATTATAGTGCTAGTCCAACATATCCTACACAATTAAAAGCATATATTGCTGACAATACTTTGTCTGGCAGTGTTGAAGCAGATAGTTTAAATCCAGTTTCCAACATGTCTACAATCGGATCTAAAACCGTTACTGGAGAAATAAAAATTACTGGTAGTACTTTAGATTATAATCCTCAATATTATCGAATTGATTATGGTATGTATCAAGCTACTAATAGTAGTTTATATTCTGATAAAACAATTGTTGTTCATACAAAGGTTTATTCTACGCAATTAGGTGCTAAATATGACACAAATGAAACTTCTCAAAATTGGATAGTAGAAAATGAATTACAATTAAGAAATGCAATTACATACTCAGCACCTAATGATAAAATAACTTTAGCAGCCGATATAATAATTGATGGAACAATTAATATTGGAAAAAGAGTATCCTTAGATTTAGATGGTAAATTACTTTCTATATCTGGTGATTTAGTATATGACTTTGTTGGCTTGGGTCCATTAACAATTGACACCACCGGATCATCTAAATTAGAAGTTGGAAATAATTTTTTAGTTAATGCTCCAAAATCAGAAGTACATTTTATTGGTACTAATGTTAGTTATGATATATTTGTTGGGAATCAGTTTACTGTTAATGGAATTCAAGATGGAGAACTAGATGGAATTTTATTAGATAATGTAAAAATAGTTAAGAATCGTTCTTCTTTAATTCCTGTTGACATTAATGTTATGTCAAATACAAGATTAACCGTTGGACCTGATGTCGTCGTTGGTTTCATAAGAGCAGTTGATGATTCAACAAATATAGAAATTATTAATAATGGTATTGCAACACAGTTATTATTTCAAAATATGAATCTGTTATCATCTTTCTCTAAACCACAAATTTATGTTTATAATTTAGGGGTATTATATGGTGCTTCAGGTAGTACATCAATTGTTTTACCGGAAGAAGCAACTCCATATATAGGACCTGGTCAAGGTAATACATTAATTATTAAAGGGATTACTTCAACGGATATTACCGTTAGTGGATCAGAGTATTTTGGTCAATCTGATATTGGATATAATGAGGCATCTGATTCAGTCATTCCGATTTCTAATGAAAACAATGCTTACATGGTTTATATTCGTGAACCACAAGATGAAGTTGAAACTTTATTATATAATTTCTTTACGGAAAATGAAGCAGATCCTTTAATTATGGTTCCAGCAATTCAAAAATTAATTATTTACACCGTAAATGCTCAATATTTTGAAAATGATGATTTTGATTTTTTGAAAAGTAGTCAAGTTCCTAATTTAACTTATTTAAGTTTAGCAAATACAAGAGTAATTGATGGGGCAGTTGTTAATCAGATTAAAGCCTCAGCACTTGCTAACAAAACATCATTAAAAACAGTTGTTTTACCGCGTGTTTTAGAAAAAGTTGGAGATTATGCTTTCCAAAATGTTCCTTTAGGTTACATTCCTTCTAGTAGTTTAGATCCATTTGAAATTTTAAATATTCCATCTAGTGTTACAAATATTGGAGTATCAGCCTTTGATGGAGCTAAGTATGTTAATTTTGCATCATCAATTCCACCAATTTTAGCTAACGCTAATGCATTTAATCAAAATACTAATGGAGTAAAAATCTTTGTACCTGCTGGATCTGTAGAAGTTTACCAAAATCAACAATATTATAATGAAAAATATATTCACCAAGCGGGATTTTTAACTGATAATCGTTTGTATTTTGTGTATGAAACGAATGGTGGATATGGAATATCGTTATATGTAAGTTATCTTCCTGCTGGATCAACTTTTACGCTTCCGACTTCATTAACTTTAAATAATATGACTAAATATGTTGTTGAATTGGGTTATAATTCTTATCGTTCTTTACTTACAGATGTGACTGGTACAAGTTTAATAATGCCTACAAGGATAACTGATATTCTATATTCGGCATTTAGAGATGTTAAAATTTTAGATGCAGATTTATCTCATTTAACTTATATTGGACCATATGCTTTTTATAATACTTTACTTGATGATGCGATTGCGAATTCTGCAATTACGGTAGGTGATTATGCATTTACTAATTCAACAATAAAAAATGCATCATTTAATAATTTATATACATTAGGATCTCATGCTTTAGAAAATGCTGCATCATTATATTCAGTTCATTTAGGAAATGTTCATACAGTTGGGGCATATGCTCTTGCTAATAATCCTAATTTAACTCAAATATATATTAATAACACTGATACCGGTATTGTTAACGGTCGTTATGAAGTATACATCAGTATTGGAGAAAATGCCTTCTTTTCAAGTTGGGGATCTTATACAGATGGAAGATTAAGAGTTTATGTTCCAGATGGAGTAGATGCTAATAACAACCGTTATGTTGATTTATATAAACTACAATTAGGTGCGAACTCTCAATATATATATACACAAGGAATATTGGTTGGAACATATGAGCATATGGGAATTCCTTTTGATATGGGAAACTATATGATTAAGCATGTCACAAAAAAGAATTATCAAAATGTTGATGTCGTTGGTTTAGAAATTGTTGATTACCATGGAGCTGATATTGATTCAACATATACTTTCCCATTAACATTTAATGTTTCGGGACTAGATATACCAGTTATTTCAATTGGTGATGGTGCATATAGACATACTAAAACTCAAGTAGGCAGTACAATTAATGTTGTTCATCAAAATTTAATTAATATTGGTAGTTATGGTTTATATGGACTTGGTATTACATCACTTGAAGCTACCCAAGTGGTTACTATTGGCAGTTATGCTTTTTCAAATACAAAATTAGAAAAAGTTGTATTTACTAATTTAAATACCATTGGTGATTTTGCTCTTTCTGGAATGACGAAATTATACAGTGCGAATTTAGGCTCAGTTAAAAACATTGGCGCTAATGCTGTAAGTAATAATCCAAACTTGGAGCAATTATTCTTAACTAATACCGACATTGCTAATATGAATATAAGTGGTAATCCATTTAATAATATTGGTGCGAACGCCTATGATAGATTAAGAATTTATGTACCAAATGAAGATGTTTATATAAATTTCTATAAAACTTTACTTGGTTATAGTGCTTATACATATGGTACAGGATATTTAGTCGGTAGTTATATAAATGCACCAATACCTTATGATATTGGTGAATATATGATTTATGCAGCAACTATTAAAAATGCTCAAAATCAAGATGTAACAGGGTGGGAAATTATTGAATATCATGGTGCGGACTTAGATTCAAATTTTGTCTTCCCATTAACATTCACATATCAAGGAATAACACATCCTGTAATTTCTATCGGTAAAGATGCTTTTGCACATACAATTAATGTTGGTGGGGCAAAAGTAGACATAATTTCAACTGATTTATTAAAAATAGGTGCTAATGCATTTCAAAATGCTGATTTTATTGGTAATGTTATTGCAAATAATGTTGTTTCAATTGGAGCCTATGCTTTTGAAGCATCAAGTTTAAATAGTGGTGTGTTTGCAAATTTAAATAATATTGGAGCATATACTTTTGCTAATTCAAATTTTCTGTATCATTTAAATCTTGGAAAAATAAGGATTATGCCTTCATACTCGGTTTATAATTTAGCAAACTTATCACAAATCTTTTTCGATGTTACTGACATAAACATTACATTTAGTGGTCAAGCAATCGTAAATGTCGGAACACTTACAAATAACAGATTAAGAATTTATGTTCCCGGCACTATTGCCACAGGGTCACTGACATATGCAGATGTCTATCGTTCTATTTTTAGTGTAGATTATTCAGACATTATTTATAAAAGAGGATATATTATCGGAAGTTATACGCAACCAAATATTCCTTATGATATCGGTGAATATAGTGTTATAGAAGTTACAAAAACAAATCATCTTGGTGTTAATGTAACTGGATGGGAAATAGTCGAGTACCACGGAGGAGATTTAGGAAGTAGTTATTCAATTCCAAACTCAATTAATGTAACTGAACCTGATCCAGATATATTATATGATGTTATTTCAATTGGGCCAAATGCATATCAACATACAAACATGCAAACTGGAGTCTCTTTCAAAATTAATAATCAAAGATTAATTGAAATAGGTAATTATGCATTCTATAACCTTGGTATTTCTGAAATCAGAACTCCTTTTGTAACAACTATTGGAAATTACGCATTTGCTAATTCAACATTAAATACTGGGGTATTTTCTAATTTAAAAACTATAAAATCTTATGCTTTCTCAAATATTTCTTCCTTATACATGCTTGATTTAGGAACAGTAAATACGATGGAACAAAATGCTCTATATCAATTAACTAACCTTTCTCAAGTATTCTTTAAAGGAGTAAATACATTAACAATTAATACATCTTCAATTACTGATATAGGTATGTCAACTAATAATCATTTGAGATTATATGTTACAGATGCTAATAACAGTAATAATGTTCCTTATGTAGATGTTTATAAAGCTTTATTTGATCCAAATTATGTTGACTATTGGTTTCCAAGAGGAGAAATAATTGGATCATATGTTCAATCAAATATTCCTTATGATATTGGTGAACATTCAGTAAGAAAAATCACATTAAACGATGCATCAAATAATCCTGTAGATGGTTATGAAATAATTGAACATCATGGAGATAATTTAGATAACACTTATAGTATTCCAACATCATTATCTCTTTATGATGCTAAACTTAATGCCGAAGTTATTGCAAGTACAGTTGTTCCTAATGGTTCAAATTATAATCATACTTATGAGTTTAGGGTTACAAATGACAGTACCGTTGCGGTAAATTCATGGCAATTTGATATTAATTTACCAAGTGGAACAACTATAAGTTCAATTACTAATGGAAGTTACACACTTATAAGTGGAGGTGCAACTGTTCAAAGTATTTCATTAAATGGATCACTTGCAGCTGGTGCTTCAACAATAATTAATCCTGAAATAGTATTCACAAGTAATAGTTCATCATATTTCCCAACTATATCGAATGTACATGTTCAAGGTGCTTCAGCAATTCCAAAGAATGTTATCTCAATCGGTACAAACGCATATCGTCATACTGATGTTGCTCCAGGAGGATATATTGATTTAAATAATAATTACTTAATTAGAATAGGAAATTATGCATTTAATAATCTAAGTGTAATAAGAAAAGCATATTTATCTGCTTTAACAACACTTGGGGACTATTCTTTATATAATAATATTTTAGAAGAAGTAGAACTAGTTAATTTAAAAACAGCAGGAGACTATGCTTTAGCGGCAAATACTTCATTGAATTATCTTCATTTAGGAACAGTAAATACGCTTGGTAATGGAGCTCTTTATGGAGATACAGCAATTGAACAAATATTTTTTACAAATACAGATATTAACACTTCATCATCAATGCCAAATATTACTGTAGGAACAAATGTTTTTACAAATGTGGGTGCAATAGCAGGTAATCGTTTAAGAGTTTATGTTCCAGCTGGAATTGCTTCAGGTAGCTTAACTTATGTCAATGCTTATAAAAATTTACTACCTTCAAATATAAAACCATATGTTTACCAAACAGGTGCAATTGTTGGATCATATACTTATTCAACTCTTCCATATGACATTGGAGAATATTCAGTCATTGAAGTAAATAAATTAAATGTTTTTGGCAATTCAGTTAATGGATGGGAAATAATTGAATATCATGGGGCAGATATTGATAATACTTACAGTATTCCAACTTCTTTTACTATTGGCGGGGTAACAAAAAATGTAATTTCTTTAGGTGAGTATTCTTATCGTTTTGCTAATATACCAGCCTATGTAAACTGGAACTGTGATTTGGGAAATAATGTAATTTTTGTAGGAGCTCATGCCTTTGATGAAAGTGGTATTTATACTTTAGTTGGCAATAGAATTAGAACAATTGAAGAATATGCGTTCAATCAAAATGATCGTTTAATAAATGTTTCTTTCTCTGGTGTTTCTTATGTTGGGGATTATGCATTTTATGATAATGATGTAATGGCTTCTGTAAACTTGGGAGATTTTGGAAAAGAATATGGAGCATTTGCTTTTAGAGTTCCATACGATTCAACAAAAGCAAGAACATTTTATATTGCTTCAGTAACTCCTCCAGTTGCTGCAGCTTCGACATTTCCTGATTATTATATTTATCGTCTTTTTCTAAATTTTCAGTATATATATTATTATGTTACTTTCTATGTTCCAACACCACAGCTTGCTACCTATAGAGCGACCGCACCTTATTCTACTTATACAGGAACTGGATATAGGGGTGGAACAGGGCAAAGAGTATTAGGAATGTCATACTCAGGCAGTTGGGTATATGATGTAATTAATGGTAATGAGATAGAAATTTCTGCATACAGAGGAACAGATATTAATGTTACTATACCTCAAACTATTACAGTTTCTGGAGGTCAAACATATAATGTAACCTCGATAAAATCAGATGCTTTTGATGGAGCAACAAATACTAGAACAATTACAATTCCAAGTACAGTTAAAAATGTTGGTAATTCTTTCTTAGTAAATAATACTTATATTAATAGTATTACTGTAGATGCTGCTAATCCATTTCTTGCGTCAAGTGCGGGAGTCTTATATGATAAAAATCTAACGGTCTTAATTAGGTATCCAAGTGGTAAAGCTGCGACGGCAAATACGTCATTTACAGTACCAAGTACCGTTCAAGTAATCGCGATGAATGCATTTTCGAGTACTATAAACTTAAGATATCTTATTTTACCTTCAAGTGTAGCAGTTATATCAGCAAATAGTTTTGAAGGATGTAACACATTAAGAAGTATTACCTTCCAAGGAACAGTTCCTCCCTACATGACTGGATTTGTAACGTTTCCTTTAAATGCCGGATTAATTCTCGATGTCCCAAATGCCTATATATCAACATATCAACAAAAATTCTATTATGGATTTTATACTATTCAATAAAAAAAGTAATTGTAAAATTACTTTTTTGTTTTTATATAATCACTAATTAAAGAATTATTTAATTTAGTTATTATTTCTTTTTTTGTTGTTATTAAAACATCATAATCAATATATAACATTAAATCAAATGGTAAAGGCAGTGTATTTATAAAATGATTAATGTCAAGTTTTCTATTATCTAACATTGTTCTAATTAAATGGCTTTCAATATAATTATCATAAAATGATTCTAATTCATGCTTCAAGAGCATTTCATATAATTCATTAAGTACTATATGCCATTTATTTACACTAAATTCACCAGCAAGATTATATATTATATAATTAATTTCTATAGTTTTAATAGTCTGCTCAATTGATTCTTCTTTTCTTGGTTTTATTAATCTTGGAAAAAGTATTGGAACTAATTTTTCTTCATGATTATTATTTTCTGTATTCAAAACAGGTACTTTTTGTTCTGTATCTATTTTTTCTATATTCATTGGATTAAATATTAGTAATTTATTTTTTAGAAATTTTATTTTTTCAATTATTTTATTTTTCTTTTTTTGCATAGATCAAAA
This sequence comes from uncultured Muribaculaceae bacterium, assembly GCA_964542795.1. Classification (GTDB taxonomy): domain Bacteria; phylum Bacillota_I; class Bacilli_A; order RF39; family UBA660; genus JAAZHN01. The sequence continues at coordinate 10,046 of CAZIUX010000006.1, read as the reverse complement.
CCCCTTTGATGAAGTAGAGTATAGCATTATTTTTTTTCATCGTCAAATAAAGACTTGTTTTCAAAGAAAATTATTAGGTAATCCAAAATTTTCTCATGAGTATCAATAATTGATTCGTTACCATTTATTGTTATAAATCTTTTGTGAAATATTTTTTTGGTTTTTCTGAACGCACTGATTACTAATTTAAATTTTAAACCAAGTTCAATTCGATCAAGGATTTTATTTTCATTTCTTTTTCTATAAATATCTTCACTTATTTCAAAAAGAAAAGTTAAGTTTGGATATAAGTAATGTGTACCAAATTCGTTAATCGTTTTAACAATATCAAATCCTAGTTTTCTCATTATTCCTTGATAAGCCAAACTAGAATCTATGTATCTATCACAAATTACCATTTTATGTTTTTTTAATGCTGGTAAAATAACATTATTAACATGACTAGATCTAGCTGAAGCAAATAATAAGGCTTCAGTTTGAGGAGCCATATTTTCTTTATACTTTGGAGTTAATAAAATTTCTCTTATTTCTTCTGCTATTTCATCTCCACCGGGTTCTCTTGTCCAAATAGAACCATTAAAATACTTTAATATTTTATTTAGTTTTTCATTTAATTCTATTTCTTTTTCTTTAGATAAAGCATGGTCATTAATATTGAAGTCATTAAAGAAACTCTCATTATATTTTTTTTCGTTAATGGCCTTGTTTAAAAATCTTGATTGTAATGACTTTCCTGAACTATCGATTCCTTCAAAAGAAATAAAATATCCCATCTTTTTTTTGTTACTTGCTTTCATGTTACCTCTTTATTAATTATTCTAATAAATTTTTTAATACATATTAAAAAAGCAAAAATTACAATTTTTGCTTTTAAAAATTATTTAGTATAGGTTGTTTTCCATAAGTCATGAACAGTACAATATTCATAAACTTCTAAATTAGTTACTTCTTCATCTAATTCTACAGAAATTTTTGGTTCATTAGAAGGTTTAAGATCAAATCTTAAAACTTTATTACTATATACTAAAAATATTTTTGAAATATAGTGATTATCTATCATTGGATGTAAAACGCTTCCAACAGTTACCATGACATTTCTTCCACTTACTTCAACAACAGGTATATGTTTTTCATAACCTTCTTCAGATGTTTTTGCTTCAAGTTCAACCATTGGTTGACCACAGCAAACTAATTCACCTCCACCAACTTCTAACAAATCAACAACATTACCACATATAGGGCACTTATATATTCTCATTTTAAAATCCTCCTAATTTAATTTTACAATACTTATACTTAATTATCAATCAATAAAAAAACACTTTAACAGTGTTATTTTTTATTGGCGTCCTCGGGGAGGCTCGAACTCTCGACCGTACGCTTAGAAGGCGTATGCTCTATCCAACTGAGCTACGAGGACAATTAGAACAATATGATTATAATACATATCCAATTATTATTCAAGAAAAAAAGGAATAATAATTTGATTGTTTAAGAAATAGGGTGAAGGGAGGATAAATTTGAAAAAATGGATTGTTAGACAACAAGATCAAAAAGATTGTGGTGTATGCTGTTTATCTTCAATTATAAAATATTATAATGGCTATGTTCCTTTAGAAATATTAAAAGAAGATACCTATACAAATAATGAAGGAGTAAGTGCATATCATTTAGTAAAAACCTTAAAAAAATATAATTTTGAAGCAGAAGGAATTAGAATTAAGGATGATGAGCTATCTAATATTAACTTACCAGCAATCGCACATGTTATGATCGACAATGTTATTCCTCATTTCCTAGTGATTTATGAAATAAAGAAAAATTATGTTTTAGTAATGGATCCAGGAAAAGGAATAATAAAAATGAATAAAATTGAATGGAATAAGATATTCTCAGGTGTAATTATTATATGTAATCCAATAAATAAAATAATTTCAATAGACAAACCCGATAATATAATAAAACTATTCAAAATTATATTAGATAAAGAGAAATCTTTAATTATAAAGATAATTATATCTAGTCTTATTTTAACTACTACTAGTATAATTACTTCTTTTTTCTTAAAAGTTTCACTAAACAATATAGGTAGGATTGATAATTATTTATCCATAAAATCAATAATAGTTTTGTTTACCACCCTATATATAATAAAAATATTTACCGCCTATATTCGAATGTATTATGAAATATATTTAAATAAAAATCTTGATCTTCATTTAACAATTCCATTTTTAAAACATCTTTATCGAGTACCTTTAGGTAATTTAAAATCAAGGTCACTTGGAGATATAATTGAAAGAGTAGATGAACTGAATAGTCTTAAAGAACTATTTTCAAAAATATTTATCACAATATTTTTAGATTTTGTTTTAGCGTTGTCTACTTTATTAATTCTACTAAACATTAGTTATAAACTAACTATTATTACGTTAATCATTTTAATTTTATATATTATATTTGGTCTTTATATTGGACGAGTCATAAAAAGAAGTGTAGAAGAAAGTATTTATAAAGAAACTATTTATAAAAATTTTCTTACTGAAACTTTATCTGGAATTCAATCAATAAAAAACCTGAATAAGTCAGATTATTATTTTAGAATTTTAGAAACAAAATTAGTTAGTTATCTAAAACACTTATTTGGTTTTCAAAAGTTAATTATTAATCAAAATATAGTAAAAGAAATTATTAATGAATTTGGTTTATTTATTTTAATGGTTATTGGGATTTTTTTAATCAAAGATAATAAATTATCCATTATCAATTTAATAACATTTTCAGGATTAGTAAATTACTTATTAATACCAGTAAAAAGTATGATCGACTTCATTCCTAAAATTGAATATTTAAAAGCTTCATACAACAAAATATATGAATTTATCATGATTAAAGAAGAGGAGTTAAATGATAAAGAACGTTTTGTTAATGGAAATATAGAAATTAATAATGTTAGTTATTCTTATAACGGGGTTAAAAATACCATTAATAATTTATCTCTGAAAATAGATAAAAACGAAAAAATATTGTTGATGGGAAACAGTGGTCAGGGTAAAAGTACATTATGTAAATTAATGATGAGATTAATGAAAATAGATGGAGGAGAAATTTTAATTAATCAAATAAACATAGAAGACTACTCAATTAATACAATAAGAGATAATATATCTTATATATCACAAGACGAAGTATTATTTTCCGATTCAATAGTAAATAATTTAGGCGGGTATAATGATAATTTACATAAAATAGTTAAAATTTGTCAAATCGAGGATATTTTGAAGAATAAACCTTTAAGGTTAAATACATTTTTACTTGAATCGGGTTCAAATTTATCTGGTGGAGAAAAACAAAGATTAATTTTAGCAAGAGGATTGCTAAGAAATAGCCAAATAATAATTATGGATGAAGCCTTATCGGAAGTTCCGGAAAATATGGCAAGAAAGATTCTAGAAGACATAATAAAATTTTATAAAGACAAAACTATAATCTATATTTCTCATCATGAAATTATTAATACATTTGATCGAATAATACATTTAGAGGACTGCCATGGATAATTATCAGGAAAACAATTCATATATAATAAAAGAAATGAAGCCACATAATTTATTAAGTTTCATTCTATTGACGATTATTATTTTATTTATTTATGGATTAAGCATTTCTGTAACAAATACTATGCAAGTAAGTGGAGTAATAGAAAATAACAATTTAATTTTAATTATTCCATATCAAGATATTCAAAAAATAATGACCGAAGTTTAATGAAACGAGAGTCGACATTTTATTGCCATTGATGAAACAGATTATAATTATAAAATTATTGATATTTCGAAAGAAATAGATCTTGTAAATAACATTAATATTCAATATGTTACTTTAGATTTAAAATTACCAAAAAAATATTTGCATGAAAACTTAGTTATTAATGCAAGAATTATACTAAATAAAAAGAAAATAATTAATAGAGTTAAAGAGATTTTATTTGAAGGGAGAAAATATGAAAAAAATAAATGATCAAGAATTATTAAATATCAAAGGTGGTGGGATTGCTTGGGGCGTAATTGGAATTGTTGCTTCAGGAATAGTTGCCTTTGTTGCCGGAATACTAGATGGTATTAAAAGACCTTTAAAGTGTAACAGGTAAGTTATGATTATTGCTAATGATGAATTATTAAATATTAGAGGAGGACTATCAATTTCCGGATCGTTAATTGGAGCATTTGCCAAAGGACTAGAAGTTATTTTTAATATTGGTAGAAGCTTAGGTACATCAATCTATATGATAGTTAATAAAAAGAAGTGCTAAAAAAAGGATTTAATCCTTTTTTTAATTTCTATAAAATATAATTGTCAAATTAATAACTAAGTGTTATAATTTATTTGTCATGGAAGGAGGGATATAATATGACCAGAGTAGATGTAAAAAACGGCAATGTTGATGGAGCACTAAAAAGATTCAAAATGAAAGTAGCTAGAAGCGGAGTCCCTTCTGAACTTAAAAAAAGAAAACATTATGAAAAACCTGGGGTTCGTAAAAGAAGCGAAAAGAAAGAACAAATAAAAAATTCAAAACGTCATCATCATGATTAGTAGGTGAAATAATGTACGAAAAAATTGAAGCAGATTTAAAAGAAGCAATGAAAAATCAAGATAAGTTTAGATTATCATTAATAAGAATGCTTAAGACAGCACTTATATATGATAGTAGAAGTGGTGAAAAACACGAATTATCTGATGATGATTGCATTGCAACAATTAAAAGACAAATTAAAACAAGAAAATCAAGTATAGAAGAATATCAAAAATATAATCGTCTTGATTTAGTTAATGATTTGGAAAAAGAAATTGAAATACTAAGTTCATATTTACCAGAAGAATTATCTGATGAAGAATTAGAAACTATTATTAATTCTATAATTGAAGAAGTAAATCCAACAAGTATGAGAGATATGGGAATTATTATGAAGAAAGTATCTGAAAAAGTTGGGGCTTCTGCGGATATGTCTAAGGTAAGTTCAATAGTTAAATCAAAAATAAACATCTAACGATGTTTTTTTTATTTATTTTGCTTAATTTTCTAAAAAATAGTAAAATATAAGCTAGATAGGAGTGATTATATTGATGAATTTAATTCCTAGAGGAGTATATAATATTTTAGATGGAATTTGGCCAATCATCCTGATTTTTGTTATTGTAGTATCAATAGTGCGTTTATCTTCTCTATATAGTCATGGCAAAAGAATAATTTTATATCAAGAGTTTATATCAATGGTATTTGTTATATATTTATTATTACTATTTGAATTAGTAACCAACTCTGATATGACGAGTATTGGGAATAATTTTACTCCTTTTAAAGAAATGTTTAGATATGAAATAACTTCTAATTTATTTTTAACTAATGTTTTAGGTAATGTTTTGTTATTTGTTCCTTTTGGATTATTTGTTTCTTATTATATAAAAAATATAAATTTTGTAAAAATATTTTTAATTACAATTATTACTTCTTTTTCTATAGAATCTATTCAAACAAAAATTGGTAGATCATTTGATGTTGATGATATAATATTGAATGTTCTTGGTGGAATAATTGGTATGATTATTTATAAAATATTAAAGAAGATAAGAAATTCTTTACCAAGAATATTTCGAAGCGAAACATTTTTAAATATTATTTCATTAATGATTACTGTTTTGATACTAATTTTATTTATTAATTATGCTGGAATTTGGAGGTTCTTTTAATGTTTGAAATAAATGATTTATATGGATATAAAAACTATGATTTTTTAAATGACTCACTAAAAAAGATTATTAAACACTTAAAAATAGAAGATGCAATTTTCTCAATTGTTTTTATTGGTGATGAAAAAATGCAAGAATTGAATAAAAAATACCGAAATATGGATAAAACAACTGATGTTTTGTCATTTGCATTTGAAGATAATGAAAATATGCATTATAATGAGTTTAGGATTTTAGGAGATATTTACATATCTATTCCCAAAATGATTGAGCAAGCAAAACAATATAACTTTAAAGAAGAAAGAGAACTTACGTTTTTAGTTATCCATGGATTATTACATTTACTTGGTTATAACCATGAAGAGCCTAATGAAGAAACTATTATGTTTTCCTTGCAGGAGGATTTATTAAATGGAAAATTTTAAGAAAGAACAATTTAATAGAGAAGAAGTAAAAAAAAGAGGTTTTAAAAGATTTATTGCAAGTTGGCAATATTCTTTTCAAGGATTAGCATATGCATATAAATATGAACAAAGTATGTTTATTCATGCAGTAGCAACTATTTTCACAGTTGTTATGGGACTAATTTTAGAAATTTCACCAACTGAGTGGCTATTAATATTTATTTCAATAGGAACAGTACTTGCTATGGAATTAATAAATACTGCTATTGAAGCAGTTGTAGACTTAGTTACACTTGAGATTCATCCTCTAGCAAAAATAGCCAAAGATACTGGGTCAGCTGCAACATTCGTTGTTAGTTTGATTGCCGGAGTAATTGGTTTAATCATTTTCATACCTAAAATTATTGTTTTATTTTCATAAGGAGGTTTAGATGAAAGATAAATTACTTGAATTACTAAATAATACACACTCACCATATTCAAACTATCCAGTAAGCTGTATTTTAGTCACTAAAGATGGCAAAGAATTTTCTGGAGTTAATGTAGAAAATGCTGCTGGAACAAGTGTATGTGCAGAACGAAACGCTATTCACGCTGCGATTGCTGCAGGTTATAAAACAGGAGAATTCTCTCAAATTAATTTTATGACAAAGAAACTAACCGTTCCTTGTTTTTCTTGTAGACAAGTTTTCACTGAATTTTTTCAAAATGATGTTGAAATATTTGCCTATGATACATTTGGAAATATTAAAAAATATTCAATGAATGATTTGTGTCCATATCCATTTACTAAGGAAGATTTAGTATGAAAAGTGGGTTTGTAAGTATAATCGGAAGACCAAACGTTGGAAAAAGTTCTCTAATTAATTCAATAATAAAAGACAAAATTGCAATTATATCACCAAAGGTTCAAACTACAAGAAACATTATTCAAGGAATTTATAATGATAATGAATCACAGATAGTATTTATTGATACTCCAGGGATTCATAAACCAATTAACAAACTTGGAAAAATATTAAATAAGAAAGCAAATAGTTCAATATATGATGTTGATTTAGTTCTTTTTTTAGTTGATGCAAGCGAAAATATCGGACCAGGGGATAAATATATTATAGATAGTTTACGAAATGTAACATCACCAGTAATCTTAATTTTAAATAAAATTGATTTAATTTCTCGTGAAACAATTTTACTTAAAATTGAGGAATATAAAGATTTATTTAGTTTTGCCGAAATAATTCCAATTTCAGCATTAAAAGAAGATAATATTGATCACTTAATAAAGGTAATTAAGGGTTATCTTAAAGACGATGTCAAATATTTCCCAGATAATATTAAAACAAGTAGTTCTATAAACTTCATGATTAGTGAATTTGTAAGAGAAAAAATTCTTTGTCTTACAGACGAAGAAGTTCCGCATAGTATTACTTGCTTGACAACATATTATGAAGAAAAAAAAGATATTATTGATATAAATGTTGATATAATAATCGATCGAGATTCTTTAAAAAAGATAATTATTGGCAAGGAAGGATCAAAAATTAAACAAATTGGTGCCTTGGCAAGAGTTGATATTGAAAAATTACTTGGAAAACAAATATATCTTCAATTATATGTTAAAACAATTCCAAGATGGCGAGATAAAGAGAGATTATTAAATGAATTAGGGCTAAAAGATCAATAATGATAAAAAAAATTGAAGGTATAGTAATATCTGAAACAAATTATGGTGAAAATTCCAAAATAATTAATATTTTTACAAAAGAATATGGGATTATTGGTGTGATGGCTAAGGGAGTTAAAAGCTTAAAAAGTAAACTTAGGAATTATGCAACTCCATATGTTTATGGTTACTTTCATGTATATTATAAAGAAAATAAACTTTCTATTTTGATTGAATGTGAAATCATTGATACCCTAAAAAATCTAAAATCTGATTTGACATTACTAAGTTATATGAATTATGTGGTTGAACTTTCAACACAAATTTATAAACAAAGTCATCAAATTGAAATATATAATTTATTAATATCGGTATTACTTAAAATGAATTTGAATTTAGACCCTTTGGTGTTAACCAATATAATAGAACTTAAATTATTAGATTATTTGGGAATATCATTAAAATTAGATGGCTGTGTTAAATGTGATAATAAGAATAACATTGTTACTATAAGTGCTGAAGAGGGTGGATACTTATGTAAAGATTGTTATGATAATTCTATTATTTATGATGACAAAGTAATTAAAATGTTAAGAATGTATTATTTAATTGATATTAATTCAATAAGTAATTTAAATATAAGTGAAAATGTAAAAAATGAAATTAATAAGTTTTTAAATAATTACTATGAGCAATATACTGGTTTATATTTAAATAGTAAAAAGTTTTTAGAAACAATACTTAAGTAAGCAAATAAAAATTATTGAATTAATCTATTTTATAAGATATAATTTATTTATAAGAGCGATGATTGATTTGGCAAATCAGGAGCTGTATAGTAATAAGAGATTCTTCTAAGAATAAGTAAGGTGGAACCGCGATAAATCGTCCTTACAACTATTTTTAGGAGTTTTTTTATAAAAAGGAGAAAGTGTTATGAGTTTAGAAGAATTAACAAACTATGCAAAACAATATGGATTTATCTTCCAAGGAAGTGAAATATATGGAGGTCTTGCAAATTCTTGGGATTACGGACCTCTAGGAGTTTCATTAAAAGAAAATATTCGTAAGAGTTGGTGGAAAAAATTTGTTCAAGAAAATCCTTATAATTATGGTATTCAAAGTGCTATTTTAATGAATCCTAAAGTATGGGAAGCAACAGGACATGTAAGTAGTTTTACTGACCCACTTGTTGACTGTAAAAAGTGTAAGAGTCGTTATCGCGCCGATAATTTAATAAATGATTATTTAGAAAAAGAAGGTAATAATGGCACTTGTGATGGTTGGACTAATGTAGAAATGGAAAAATTCATTGTCGAAAAAAGTATTAAATGCCCAACTTGTAAGAATAGTGATTTTACAGATATTCGAAAATTTAATCTTTTATTTGAAACTCAAATGGGCGTTACTGAAGAAAGTAAAAACACTATATATTTAAGACCAGAAACTGCTCAAGGTATATTTGTAAATTTTAGTAATATTCAAAGAAGCATGAGATTAAAAGTTCCGTTTGGTGTTTGCCAAACTGGTAAAGCATTTAGAAATGAAATTACTCCTGGTAATTTTATCTTTAGAACCAGAGAGTTCGAACAAATGGAACTAGAATTTTTTTGTAAACCCGGAACTGACTTAGAATGGTTTGGTTATTATAAAAACTTTTGTTTAGAATACCTTAAATCTTTAGGATTAAATGCTAATAAATTAAGATTTAGAGATCATCAAAAAGAAGAATTAGCTTTTTATTCTAAAGCAACTACAGATATAGAATATGAATTTCCATTTGGTTATGGAGAATTATGGGGAATTGCTGACAGGACAGATTATGATTTAAAAGTTCATAGTGAATATTCAAAAACTGATTTAACAAATGGTAAAGTTAGCATAAAAATTCTTCAAAAAGTATCAATTGATGATAGATTGAGTAATATCTTAGTAGGCACATTAGGAGGTGCAGCTCTTGGAGTTCTAACAAGTGCAATGACTGATATTATCTTCGGTAATGTTCAAGATGAAAAATCTTGTTACTCTGTATCAGATTATCAACCTAAGAAAGAAGTTTACAAAAGAGATGAAAAAGACGCAGTTACGAAAGAAAGCTTTTCCTCGGAGTTCCATGCGGAAGGAAAGCGAAAAGACGGAACTACGGTTCCGCTTGCATGCATCGTCTTTCCGCTGACTCCTTCGGGAAAGATGCTCGGAACGTACACTGTATTCCAGGACATCTC
>CAZIUX010000005.1:11633-20224 GCA_964542795.1 uncultured Muribaculaceae bacterium | reverse complement strand
CATCCATTTCGGTTAATAGTTGATTTAGAGTTTGTTCTCTCTCATCATGTCCTCCGCCTAAACCTGTACCTCTTTGACGACCAACTGCATCAATTTCATCAATGAATATTAAACATGGTGCAGAATGTTTGGCTTGCTTAAACATATCTCTAACTCTACTTGCTCCAACTCCGACGAATAATTCTACAAAATCAGATCCACTAATATAGAAGAATGGAACTTCAGCTTCACCTGCGACAGCTCTAGCTAATAATGTTTTCCCTGTACCCGGAGGCCCAAATAATAGTACTCCTTTAGGAATTCTTGCTCCTAATTTTTGGAATTTTTTTGGATTTTTTAAAAAATCTATCAATTCTTTTACTTCTTCTTTTTCTTCTTTTAAACCAGCAACATCAGTAAATTTTGTTCTTTTTTCTTCAGCAAATAATTTTGCTCTACTTCTACCAAAATCCATTGACTTATTATTTCCACTAGATAATTTTGAAAATAAAAATGCCATTGCCCCAACTAGTAATAATAATGGAACAACATTTACTAAAATAGATACCAATGAACTTTTTTCTGGATCTGAATTAGTATTAACTTGGAAATTATTTTCATCTGAATATTTTAGTATTTTAGAAATGACTGATTCAGACATCGGAACATTTACTCTAAATGATTCATTTTCTTTATAATTTTTTAATATTCCTTCAATGAAGTAAACACCTCCGCCACTTTTTGGCGTAACTGTAATCTCCTTAATTTCATTTTTTGATAAATTAGTTATTAACTGATCATATGTTAATTCATTTACCTTATACTGACCCAAATTCATAAATACCATTATTGCTAACATGATTACAGCAATAATTATATATGGGTAGTATCCTTTAATTTTTGTATTTTTATTTACCATTTTGTCTCTCCTCCTTAATGTATTCTAAAATGATATCACCATTTGTTTTGTCGTTGAAAATTGATTTTTTTAAATCTGGTATCCATAGTATTTTACCACTAGAATCCGTGACAATTGGATACTCATCTCTAATTTTTTTATCAATTTTACTATTAATAAATATATCATTAATCTTTTGGCTTCCAAGATTTGCAACCTTTATTGTATCGCCATTTAGCCTACTTCTAACAATTAAAGGCATTTGTAAATCATTACTATTTAAATGAATCACATTATTTCCTTTTAACGTAGATGAATTAACTTTCTTAATTACCGATTTATTAGGTAGAGTAATGCTCTTATTAAAAATATATTTATATTTATTGGTTGGTTCTTTTTCAAACTCAAAGAATAGTTTATCATAACTTCTTCTTGCAATCAACTTCTTTGGTAATGATATTTTATTATTTTCATTGCCATTAATTATGTTCATAATTTTGTCTATATGGCCTTTGTTAACATAAATAATATCATCAAGATAATATAGTTTTAATATTTTTTCAATTATTCTTTTTTTAATTAATTCTTTTTCTTTGTTAAATTTAACCAAATCCAAAGATGAATCATTATATAATTCTTCTAATTTGTCATTAATAATATCTTCAATAAAACTATCATATTCTACAATACTATTACTATATTGATAAAATTTGTCTATATATTGTTCATTCTCATTTCTTAATACTGGTAATATTTTATGTCTAATTCTATTTCGAGTATAGTCATTTTTTTTATTTGACTTATCAATAAAGTATTTAATTTTATTTAGTTTATTATAGTTTATTATATCTTTTTTACTGTAATTAATAAGTGGTCTGATAATTGAATATTTATCATCATAATATTGTTCTTGAAAACCAGAATAACCAATAAAAGTTGAACCACGATTTATTCTCATTATGATTGTCTCAACTAAATCCTCACCATGATGAGCAGTCATTATATTAATAGTATTATATTTATTAGCTAGTTTTTTATAAAAATCATATCTAATTTTTCTTGCTTGAGTTTGAAAATTCTCTTTAGTATATTCATTAATACTAATTGATTCAAAGATAATTTTTTTATCACAACAATATTCTTTTAAATACTTTTCTTCAACTATACTTTGTTTTCTTTTATTATAATTTACATGGGCAACAACAATTTTTTTATTGCAGCTTAATAATAAATTAAGCAAGCACATAGAGTCTGGGCCAGATGAAACACCTATAATTACATAAGAATTATTATCAACATATTTATTAATGATATTTACTGCTAGATCCATCTTTGCCTCCAACATATGTATTCTATCATAAAAAAATCGTATAAATACGATTTTTATTATCTTTTTGAGAATTGAGGAGCTCTTCTTGCTTTTCTTAATCCGTATTTTTTTCTTTCTTTAACACGTGGATCTCGAGTAACAAAACCTGCTGCTTTTAATACTTTACGGTAAGCATCTTCTCTTGTTTGATCGGTATTTTGATCAAAAATCATTAATGCTCTTGTAAGTCCTAAACGAATTGCTCCAGTTTGACCTGAATATCCGCCACCTTTAACTAAAACATCAATATCAAATGTTTCTTCGTTATTAGTAGCAACTAAAGGTTGCATTAAATCCATAACCATAGTTGCAAAAGGCATATAATCTTTTACTGGTACTCCATTAACTACGAAATTACCTTTTCCTTTTTTTATCATTACTCTTGCAACTGAACGTTTACGACGGCCTGTTGCAATAATAGTATTATCTTTATTCATATACCCTCCACTATATTTCCATTACTTCTGGTTTTTGTGCTTGATGTTCATGTTTGTCATCAGCATAAACAAATAATTTTTTAAAAGTTTGACGTCCTAATGTTCCATTTGGTAACATGCCGACAACTGCTCTTTCAATTATTTCTTCTGGATAATTTTCAACCATGGTTCTAGCTGTTCTTTGTCTTAATCCTCCTGGATAACCACTATGATTATAGTAGATCTTTTTGTCTAGTTTATCTCCAGTTAAGACTATTTTTGAGGCATTGATAACAATAACATAGTCTCCACAGTCAACCGATGGAGTAAATGTCACTTTATGTTTCCCTCTTAATACAGAAGCAACCTTAGATGCTAGTCTACCTAAGGTTTGACCTTCAGCATCAATTACGTACCATTTTCTTTGTACTTTTTCTTTTGTTTCCATAAATGTTTTCATTTTAATAAATTCCTCTCATTACCTCGTCGTTTTGACTTTCCCAGGGCCAAAAAAATCTAGTAAAAATGTACCAAATAGAATTATAAGTTAAGAATCATAAAAAGTCAAACCTTTTAGTCTTTTTTTATTTTAATATTCCACATTCTTTAAATATAAGCCTGCTGCAGGTACGGTTGAATAAAAAATAGTATTTGATCTATTACATAATAAATCTTCTAAATCTTTAATGGTTGAGGATTCTTTACCTATCTCAAGCAGTGATCCAACTAAGTTTCGAACCATATATTTATAAAAAGACTTTCCAGTAAATTCAAAATATATTAAATCATTTTTCTTAGTTATTTTTATTTTTTTTATTTCACATTCGTAGTTATCTCTTTTTCCACTTACAAAATTTATAAAAGAATGTCTACCTTTAAATATTTTAGCGGCTTTCTTCATTTTGTTTAAATTTAACTTATAATTATAGTTATATTGATAATCTTTCATAATTGGATCATATATACCATTATTAACTATATACAAATATGTTTTTAATTTAACAGAAAATCTTGCGTGAGTTCTTTCGTCTATAATTTTGCAATATTTAATTCTAATTGATTTATTTAATAAATTGTTTGCTGCTTTAATTAAATTATATGGTTCTAATTCTAAATCTAAATTAAAATGACATTTTTGATCAAGCGCATGTGCCCCTTTATCTGTTCTTCCTGATCCTTTAACTACAACACTGCTTCTATTAATTAATGTAAATACTCTTTCGAGTTCTCCTTGAACAGTCAATTCATTATTAAGCCTTTGAAATCCGCAAAATTTCGACCCATCATAACTAACTGATATTAAGTATTTCATATTACACCTACAAAATATAAAATGATATTAATTAGCACTATTGACAATAAAAACAAATCATAAAAGCCTATATGATCATAGCTCATCTTCGTTCTTACTTTATTACCATTATATAATTTCATTAACATATTAAGTCTTATTTGTTTTTTTTGAACACCACTCATATAAATACATTGAGGAATACTTCTAATAATTACTATGAATTTTCCAAGGCTTGTTCTATATGAATAGTCAAATCCTCTACTGGATTGACTTTGAAATATTTTATTAGCATTACTTAATAAAATAGGGATATATTTTATACCAAGCATTATTGATAAAGTTAATCGCCCCGTTTTTATAAAAAATATATTAAATGGTTTAATTAAAACATCTACGCCATCTGCAATTTCAATAGGACTTGTAGTATATGTTAATAACATTAATTCTAATATTGCTATAATTATTTTTGCAATTGTACTTAAACAAATTGATAGAGGAACATTAAAAATTGCACAGATGATAATTACTATTACATAAACAAATCTAAATATATATGTCATTTTTAAATAATATAATAGTGGAACTTTTGATAAGAATAATTTTGCAATTAGAATAATACCAACGACTAATAATGTAATATTATTATTAATAAGTAAACTTAAAATTGATAAGATAAAAATTAATACTTTAACTGCTGAGTTCATTTTATGAATAATTGAGTCGAAATATAAATATGAAAAATAATATTTATTCAACATCGCGATATACCCCCTTAATTAATTCATTAAGTTCATAATAATTATCAATTTTAGCTCCTTTATTTCTTGCTAAATTAATAAAATTAACAACATCTGGAATATCTATATATTTTTCAATACCTTTATTAAATAATTCTTCTTTAGTACATTGAAAAACAATACTACCTTTATTAATAATGTAGTAATAATCTACTAAATTTATTAAGAAATTTTGATCATTAGAAATCAATATGATTGTTCTTTTGTATTTGTTTTTTAGCATTTTTAGTAATCTAATTAAATTCTTTTTATCTTGATAACTTAGTCCTTTTTCAAATTCATCTAAAATAATTATTTTTGGATTGTATGCAAGAATTGCCGCTAACATAACTTTCTTTTGTTCTGAAAGAGATAATTCAAGTGGATTTCTTTCTAAATACGACTCATCAAGGCCAACTAATTTTAATGAGTCAATTGGTCTACTATTTAATTTATTTAACTTATAGCGATAATTCTCCATTCCATATTCAATTTCTTTTCTTACGGTTTTATTGAAGAAAAAATCTTTAGGAGAAGAAAAAGCATATCCTATATCAAATCTTAGATTGTTTATTTTCTTTATATATCCGTCTTTTTCTATTACGTATTTTCCAACTTTAATTTTACCAATGTTTGGTCTTTCAAGAGCACATATTAATTTACCAATGACTTTTTTCTCATGTGTTCCACTTATGGCTGATATTTTGTTATTTGGAATTTCGATATTTATATCTGATAGTAATTTATTCTCTGATTTTGTATTGGGATTTGAAAAATATGAAACATTAACAAACTTTATTTCCATAGTTCATCCACCAATTCCTTTGGATTATAATATGTTTTATTTATTAATTCATATGATTTTAGTTGTTTACTTAGGTCAATCATGAAAGGCAAATTTATTCCCAATCTTTTAAATATTTTTTCTTCTTCGATTACTTGCATTGATTTTCCTTCAATGACTATTTTTCCTGAATCTAATAAATAAACATAATCACTATAAAATATGTCATTTACATCGGATGTAATATTAAATAAATAAATATTTTTTTCATTTAAATACTTAAATAATAGGGCTTTATTCATTTTATCTAAGTAAGAAAATAAATCATCAACAACAATTATTTCTGGTTCCATAACTACATAACTTAATATTTTAATTAGGGCTTTATTTTCTTCAGATATTTGATAGGGGTCTAAATTAATAACATTTTCTAGTGAAAAGTATTTCACAATTTCATCAATTTTTTCTTTCATTTTTTTTGTTGCAAAACACATATTTTCCATTCCAAATGAAAGTTCATTTTTTACGGTTTCAGCCACAAATTCTAAATCATTTAAGATAACTTCAAACTTTTTTTTAATTTTTAAGAGATTTTGTTTTTTAAATTCATAACCAAATATTTCTATACCATTAACTTTATATATTCCTGATAATATTTTTGCAAGTGTTGTTTTGCCTGAAGCTGGGGTACCAATAATTAAAATATTTTGTGCTTCTATAGTCATATTAAAGTTTTCAAAAATAAAATTATTTGAATATTTAAAATTATAGTCTTTAATATTAATTACTTTTTTCACAAAATCACCCCAAAAAAAGATATAATCAGCTAGATTATATCTCATAAATAACAATTATACAAATAAAAGAGGAATCTTTTTATTACTGTATTTTTTTTTGGCAATTGTTTTTGTTTTTTTATATTTTGTAATAAGAACAGGTTTATTTTCTTTTAATGATTTTTTTACATCAATAATTCTTTGATTAGCCGATCCTTTAAATTGTAAATCTAAACTCTTTTGTTCAAGAATAAACTTACCATCTATCAATACATCAATATATTTTAGTAAGTCAATATAGACAGTATTTGTTTTGGCAAATTCCATTAATTCTTCAAAAGTATACCCAGTGTAACACCAAACATTTAATTTAATACTTTTAGAATGTTTTGCGAGTTCATACAGAGCCTCTGGTTGAGACATTGGTTCACCACCAGAGAATGTTATTCCGTCTTGAATTTTAAGTGAATCTATCATTTCAATCAAATTACTGATCTTAACTTTAAATCCGCCATCAAAATCATGAGATTGGGGATTATGACATCCCGGACAATGATGGGGGCATCCTTGAAACCAAACAACACTCCTTAGTCCTTCTCCATCAACAATACTGTCTTTTTGAATTTTACTGGCTAATCTTACATAATTTTCTTCCATTTTTAACTATGTTTTACTCTATCGTGTTCTTCTGCTTTTTTACCATCATTAAATCTATCAACTGTTCCAACTAAATAACCTGTTATTCTTCTAATTCTTTCAAATTTTACGCCTTCACTTTCAGTTCTTCCACATCCTGGACACTGATCGTTAATTACACCTACAAACCCACAAATTGGATCTCTATCTACTGGATGATTGACAGCTCCATAGCCAATACCATTTTCTTTCATAAGTTTTATTACTTTTATGAAAGCATCTATATTGTCGGTTGGATCACCATCTAGTTCAATGTAACTTATGTGACCAGCATTTGTTAATGCATGATAAGGTGCTTCAGTTTTTATCTTTTGTTCAATAGTAGTTGGGTAATAAACTGGAACATGGAATGAATTAGTATAGTAATCTCGATCTGTTACTTCAGGAATTATTCCATATATTGATTTATCTATTGAAGTAAATCTTCCACTTAATCCTTCAGCAGGTGTTGCTATTAAAGAAAAGTTTAGACCCATTTCTTTAGAATAATCATCACATATTTTTCTCATATGTTTAATTATTTCTATACCTAATTCTTGAGATTCCTTACTTTCTCCATGATGTTTTCCTGTTAAAGCCTTTAATGTTTCAGCTAGTCCAATGAATCCAAATGTCAATGTTCCATGACCTAATATTTTGCCTACTTTGTCACGAGGTTTTAATTTTGCTGAATCCATCCAGATTCCTTGCCCCATTAAGAATGGAAAATTTACAACTCTCTTACTTGATTGAATTTCTAATCTTTCAAGTAATTGATTTTTTACTAATTCCATTAATTCATCTATTTCTTTATAGAAGCCTTTCATGTTGGCTTTGTCTCTTTCTTTTGTTGCTATTCCGTATTTAATGCCTAATCTTACCAAGTTGATTGAGGTGAATGATAAATTACCTCTTCCGGGAGTTATTTGTCTTTCTTTATCAAAAGCATTTGCCAGTACTCTAGTACGGCATCCCATGTACCCAACTTCAGTTTTATAATTATTTGGTTGATAATGTTGAAGATTATATGGAGCATCTAGAAAAGAAAAGTTTGGAAATAATCTTTTTGCCGATACTCTACATGCCAATTCAAATAAGTCGTAGTTTGGATCAGTTTTTTTATAATTAATTCCGTCTTTGACTTTGAATATTGAAATTGGAAAAATCGGAGTTTCTCCTTTGCCTAAACCAGCTTCAGTTGCTAATAAGAAATTTTTTATGACCATTCTACCTTCAGGTGAAATGTCAGTACCCAAATTAACTGAACTAAATGGAACTTGTGCTCCTGCTCTACTGTGCATTGTGTTTAAGTTATGAACAAATCCTTCCATCGCTTGGTATGTTTGACGATTGGTTTTTGTTAATGCTTTATCATAAGCACTTCTAAAAATTTTAATGACTTGTAGTGATTCTTTGGCATATTTATCAAGTTCTGAAACATCATAATTAATTGATGAGATTTTTGAAATATCTTTTTCTATTTGATTAAAATTAATAAATGACAAAAAGCCTTCAACATCTAGAAAATCATATATTAATTGTTTAAATTCTTTTTTAAATGTTTTTAAAACGCCAGGTGCCATAAAATAATCAAACGCAGGAATACTTTGTCCACCATGTTGAT
>CAZIUX010000005.1:0-11623 GCA_964542795.1 uncultured Muribaculaceae bacterium | reverse complement strand
CTGTAAAACTCATTATACTATTTGGTTCTCTTAAAAAACCATGACCTGTAGAGAAACCATTCTTAAACAAATCAAATAAATCAATTTGACAACATGTGGTAGTACCCATAGGTAAAAAGTCCATATCATGAATATGAATTCTTCCTTCATCATGGGCATCCGAAAATTCTTTTTTTATTAAATAAGCTTTTGCAAATTCTTTAGATATAGTACTACCAAATTGAAGCATAGTGCCCATAGCAGTATTACCATCAACATTAGCATTTTCCCTCTTACTATCAGATTCTTCAGAATCTTTTAAGCTTAATTGTTCAATTGCTCTAATTAATTTACTTTGTCTTTGAGAAAAAATTTCTCTTGAAGCAGCTCTTCTACTGCGATAAGCAGCAAAAGATTTATGAACATCACTATAACCAAGATCTTCTAGAGTATTTTCAATAATTTCTTGAATTTCTTCAATAGCTATTTCTTTTCTTTCTTTGTAATCATTTTCGATAATTTCAATTACTTTCAGATAGACCTCATTTATTACTCCATCTGTGTAATCTAAATTACCCACACTATCGAATCCTTTTTTAATTGCAATAGCGATTTTTCCACCATTAAATGGAACCTTTTTGCCGTCGCGTTTTACGACAATTAAGGTCTTTAAAAAATTAGATTTGTCCATATCTTTTACCTCCCACAGTTTGATATTTAACAATCATTAACGACTTAAAAAAATAAATTTTAGATCCCTATTATTGTTATTTTCAGTATACCTTTGAACCACTAAAATTGCAACCGATTTTTGCGTTAAATTGGTATTATTTTTTAATGATTTTTTACTTAATTATTCTGAAAATAATTTCCCCCTCTTTCGAATACAAATACTTCTCTCTTGCATATCTTGCAACATAGTCCGGATCTTCTAATTTTGCTATTTCTTCTTGTAATAAACTTTCTGTAGATAATAATTCTTCATATTTATTTTCTAACATTTGTTGAGATTTATAGTTATTAACAATTTTTAACCAATAACTATATGTTTTTGTTAATGTATAAATACCTAAGGAGCAACATATGATGAAAAGAATAAGTATTCGAACCTTGTCAGACTTACTTTTTTTTCTCAAAATACCACTCCTATTCTCTATAATATTATTATAGGCTTGATATAAAGATAATTCAATGAACTATTCATTAATTTGACACAAATTAACAAAAAAAAACTCTTTCGAGTTTTCTATTCTTGACTTTCCAATACTTTATTATACTCTTCAAGGATGGCGTCTTCGAATTGTTTTCTAACTTCTGGAGTTATAGGATGTGCAGTGTCTTTATAACCGCCTGTAGCAGTCTTACGACTTGGCATTGCGATAAACAACCCTTTATCTCCATCAATAATTCTAATATCATGAACAGCAAATGCATCATCTAATACTACGTTTGCAATTGCTCTTAAACGAGAATCAGCCTTATCAATTTTGCGTACAGATACAGATGTAATTTCCATAAAAGTCTCCTTCTAAAGTTTTTAACTTAACTTCATTTTATAATAATGTAAATGAAAAATCAAGTCATTTACTTATTATATTATTTGCAAGGTCAACAAAGACTTCTAAGGGCATTTCTTCGGCTCTTGAACTTAAGTCTAGGCCATGATTTTCTAATATTTTACTTAGTGTGTTAATGTCATAGTCATGTAAATTATTTTTAATAGTTTTTCTTTTAAACTGAAAAGAGTCTCTTAATAGTTTTTCAAATGTTTCAAAATTATTTATTTGTAACAGTTTTTCTTTTCTTTTAAACATTACTACTTGGCTATCTACATTTGGTTCAGGTGTAAAACTTTTCCTACTGACTGGAAATAATTTTACAATATCAAAATAGTAATTTAAAAATACTGTTACTGAGCCATAATCTCTATATCCTGGCGATGCACAAAATCTATTTGCTACTTCTTTTTGCATCATTAAAATCATAGAGTCAATAGGTATTTGCTCTTTAATTATTTTAGTTATTATGGGTGTCGTTATATAATATGGTAAATTTGATATTACATATAGTTTATCAAACTCAATATTATCAAAATCTTCTTTTATATTTGTTTTTAAGAAGTCTTTAAAAATAATTTTTGTTTTACTAGATTGAAAGTTGTCTAAAAAAACAGCTAATTCTTTATCAATTTCATAACCAATAAAAAATGATTTTTTTTCAAGAATAGTTTTAGTTAAGTCACCTTGACCTAGACCAATTTCTATTACTAAATCATTTTCTTTAATTGGTAAGGAATTAGTTATCTTATATAAAATGTTAGTATCTTTTATGAAATTTTGTCCATACTTTTTTTTTGCTATATATTTTTCCATATATTAATAAAAAGAGGTTTTTATTCGCCTCTTCTTTCCCATCCTTTTCTTAAAAGATCATATTTAATTTGACTTCTTCCAACATATTGACCTGCATGATTTTCTGATTCAGTTAACAAATCTATTGCAGTACCTCTTACGCCTCTATCTAAGACTATCGCCAATACTGGCTTATCAGATATTCTTTTTGATTCAAATCTTATGATAGAGCCACAAGGCATACTTTTTGAAGATGCCACAATTCTAACTTCACCATAATCTTCATCATTATAAGTTGTAGTTCCATCGCGTACATCTTTACCTGTACAACCTAAAAAACCAGAACATAGAGCACAGTCAGCACCATAACCAGTTAAATACCCAACATATGTATCAAGAGATGAATACAAATCATTATAATTTATAGCTTCAATTACTTCTGCCATTGAATTTAGATTTAATGTTTTATTTAAATTGTTATTAACTACCTTTGATTCATCTTGAAAAGTTACACCTGTTATTAAACCAACAATTATTAATAACAATGTTGATTTAGATATCAAATTTAGTTTGTTATATATTTTTCTCACTCTGCCACCTCATTTAGCATATATAAATATTATCATGATTAAATTTAAATGTCAAAAAGCTCTCTTATGTTGTTTTCTGTAATTTCTGATAATTTACTTATTGAAATATCATTATTTAATGAGATAAATTTTGCAATCTCTTTTATATGTTTAGGAGAATTTTTTTGGCCACGATAGGGCATTGGAGTTAAATACGGACTATCCGTTTCTAAAATAATATTATTTATTCCTATTTCTTTTATAACATTTTTTAATTTGCTATTATTAAATGTTATAGTACCATTTATTCCAAGCAGGAAGCCCATTTTAATATACTCCCTTGCTGTTTCTATGCTTCCACTAAAAGAATGAATTACGCCTTTAACATTATATTTTTTTAAACAATTAATTGTGTCTTCTGTTGCATCTCTAGAATGAATAACAACAGGTAAATTTAGTCTTTCAGCTAATTTGAGTTGTTTCTCAAACCAGTATATTTGTAATTCTTTATTATCCTTAACATAATAATAATCAAGACCAATTTCTCCAAGCCCGACGATTTTTTTATTAGTAAGATTATTTTCTAGATAATTAAACCATATCTCCCTTGCTTCGTTTACTGCTTCTGGATGAATTCCAATTGTTCCAAATATATCTTCATATTTTTCTATTGCTTTTATTATTTCCTCATTGGATTTTTGATCATAACCACTGCAAATATACCTGTAGATGTTGTTGTTTTTGGATTCCTCTATAACAATATTTATATCTTCGTAATATTCATTTAGCAAATGACAATGTGAATCAGTAAACATCTCAATTCTCCTTTTTAACAATATTATTATCTAATAATTCAACTATATCTACTAAATAGTAAATGTAATGCTTACTTAGTCTACTTATTAATAATGTTATTATAATTCGATTATTATGATATCTAACTAAGATGCTAGAATTGATTTTTGATATTTGTGTGAATAGTTTTTCTCCATCTATTTTTAAAACCTTATCTTTTGGAATTATCAATTCAATAATATTTTCATATTTATTTAACTGTGTAATACCATTTCTCTTCGCTAGTTCTTCAAATAATCTTTGATACATATATATTAGTAAATTTTCTGTTAGCTCACCAAAGCGATCTTCTAGTTCGGATTTAATTCTAATTAAATCTTCCTTATTAACTATTTCATTAATCTTTTTATGAACTTCAATTTTTATTGATTCATCTGTAACAAATGAATCTGGAATGTGTGTTTCTACATCAACTAAATTTTTTGTTTCTGTTTCTTCTATGGCTTTATTACCTGCCAATTCTTGCATTTTTTCATTAATCATTTGCATGTATAATTCAATACCAACTGTTTCAATAAAGCCCGCTTGTTCACTTCCAAGAATGTCTCCTGATCCTCTTATAGCTAAATCTCTCATTGCAATTTTATAACCACTACCCAGTTCAGTAAATTCTTGAATTGATTTTAGTCTTTTTATAGCACTTTCAGTTAATATTTTTGTTCTGTTGTACATTAGATAAGCATAAGCTACACGGTCACTTCTTCCAACTCTTCCACGAATTTGATATAGCTGACTTAAACCAAATTTGTCAGCATCAATTACTACTAATGTATTAACATTTGGAATATCTATTCCTGCTTCAATAATTGTTGTGCAAACAAGAACATTATATTTTTCTGAAAAAAAATCTTTCATGATTGATTCGAGCTCGTTTTTATTCATTTGTCCATGAGCACATATTACTTTTGCTTCCGGAACTAGTTGAGAAATTTTATATGCTTCTTCTTCAATATTGGCAACGCGGTTATATAATATAAAACATTGTCCATTTCTTGAAATTTCTTTATATATTACATCTTTTATTACTAATTCTTCTTCTTCAATTACATATGTTTGAACTGGATATCTATTTACTGGTGGCGTATCTATTATAGATAAATCTCTGATCCCTGACATAGCCATTTTTAATGTTCTAGGGATAGGTGTTGCGGATAAAGTTAATATATTTATATTAGCTTTCATTGATTTGATTTTTTCTTTATGCAAAACTCCAAATCTTTGTTCTTCATCAACAATTAACAGATTTAAATTTTTATATTTAATCTTGTCATTCAATAATTTATGTGTTCCAATTACTAAATCTATTTTCCCACTTTCCAATTCATGGCATATTTTTTGAGCATTTTTAGTAGAAGTAAATCTATTTAATAGAACAATATTTATTGGGAAATTTTTAAATCTTTCAACTGCACTTTGATATTGTTGATTAGATAATATAGTTGTTGGACATAGATAAGCAACTTGGTATCCATTTAATATTGCTTTAAAAATAGTTCTAAATGCAACTTCAGTTTTACCATAGCCAACATCCCCACATAATAGTCTATCCATTGGTTTAGTTGATATCAAGTCTCTATTTATTTCTTCAATAGCTTTTAATTGATCTAAAGTCGGTTCGTAAATAAATTCATTTGCGAAAATTATTTCATCTTCATATGTAATAAAAGGATTTTTTTTGCTTTTATTTCTTTCGGCATATAATTCTATTAATTCATCAGAAATATCATTTATTTTATCCTTTACTTTTAATTTTTTCTTTTCCCATTCAATTGAATTTAATTTATTAATGGTTGGAGCATGACCATCTTTGACGGTATATTTAAATAATGTATTTATTTTTTCTATTGGAATATATACCTTATCGTTACCCTTGTATAGTAATTGAATGTAATCCATTTTCAAGTGGTTTTTTTCAATTGTAACAACACCATTATATATACCAATTCCGTGAATTCTGTGAACAATATAATCTCCAATATTAATTTGATCAAAACTACTTATTCTTTTACCTATTTTTAAACTACTTTGATAATTAATTTTTTCATATTTTGTCTTCTCAAAATCAGTTTCAGCTATAATTACATAGTTACCTAAAATAAACCCTTTGCTTA
This sequence comes from uncultured Muribaculaceae bacterium, assembly GCA_964542795.1. Lineage (GTDB taxonomy): Bacteria > Bacillota_I > Bacilli_A > RF39 > UBA660 > JAAZHN01. Next base: position 5,758 of record CAZIUX010000005.1, on the reverse strand, counting down.
TTTTTTTCTTAATAATGTTTAATTTTTTTTGATCAATTTGATTATAATCATTAATTATGCTTGCATAATCAATTTTTGATTTAATATAATTTATTTGACTATCGTTGGATAAAAAAAAGATGACTGTATTATTGTTTTTAATATTCTTGTATACAAAATTATTAAATTTTTCTATGTCAGAATTAAAATTTTCAATTTCTTGATTTATGATTTTGTTATCAGCTTTTTTATTAATAAAATCTATTTCAATTACTTTATCTTTATCAGGATAAATAAGGTCTCTAAAGTATTTAGTATCTTTTTCTATTTCTTTTTTTTCCTTATATGATTCAACATCACTTAATAATTTTTCATACGAATTATTTATTTGATTTTTATCAATTATTATCAATGATGGCTGATTTAAGTATTCAAATATATTGCTATTTTTATCAAAAGTTTGCTCTTTAAATGTATATAATTCAATGCTTTCTATGTTATTAATAGATAATTGTGTAACATCATCAAATTCTCTAATTGACTCGATAGTATCTCCAAAATATTCAATTCTAATTGGATTATCCATTTCAATTCCAAAAACATCGATAATAAAGCCTCTTGTAGCATATTCACCAGTTGTTGTTACAAGTGATGTTTTTGTATAGCCAAAATTATCGAGTGTTTCAATAAGTTTTTCTCTTTTAAAATTCAAATCTTTTGAAAGCTGTAACTTAGTAATATTCTTTTCTTTATTAGGCAAAAATTGCAAATAACCCATAAGGTTAGTTATTATTATTTTCTTATTTGGCGAATTAATTGCTCTTAAAGTTTCGAGTCTTTTAATTTTTAATTCTGGAGAAACAGATATCGCGACAGAAGCAATAAAATCATCCATAGGAAAAATATATACTTCATCTGTATATATTCTTATTTTTTCATATAACTTATTAGCATCAACTATACTATTCACTAAAACTAATAAATCGTGATCATTTTTTTCAAATAATCTTGAAATTAGCATTACATTAGTATCATAAGTGAGTCCACTATAAGAAATATTTTTATCTATTTCTAATACTTTATCTATAAAGGAAATCATTATCCACCTATCTTAATCCTTGTTTAATGAATTTATTAATTAAATCAATGATTTCAGGAGTAATTTGTGATATTTTATCCATTTCTTCTTCAGTAAAATTACCTAGAACATAATTTTTTGTTTCTTTATTTTTTGATTTTGAAATACCAATTTTGATTCTTGAAAAAGAATTAGAGCCAATAAACTCAATAATTGATTTTATTCCATTGTGTCCTCCAGAAGAGCTAACATTTTTTACTTTATATTCGCCCGTTGGAATATCTAAGTCGTCTTGAATTACTAATAAATTACTAACGTCAAGTTTATAATACTTCATAAATTCGGAAACCACTGTGCCAGATAAGTTCATAAATGTTTGGGGTTTCAAAAAAATAATGTTTTCTCTTCCAATTTTTTTAATAAAACTATGAGACTTAGAATCTTTTTTCCAAGGAACTTCTCCCAAGTATTTATCTATAATTGAAAATCCAACATTATGTCTAGTTCCAACATACTCATCCCCAGGATTACCTAATCCAACAATTAATTTCATCTTAGTTATTACTCTTTTCATTGTTGGTATTTATATTTGACATCTTACATTTGCATCTTTCGTTATTAATAATCACATTATAGGTTTGACTTAGTACATCAATACTTTCGACTTTACCCTTTCCTTGATCGGTATCAACAAATTCATTTACTTGTGGCATACCTTTTTTTAATTCCGTATACAAATCATCTTCATATGTTAGACAACATAGTAATCTACCACAAGCACCATTAATTTTATTGGGATTTAGAGCAATATTTTGATTTTTTGCCATATTTATAGTAATAGAATCTATTGTTTCAATAAATGATCTACAACATAATTCTCTACCACATTGACCTAATCCGCCAATTTCTTTTGCTTTATCTCTAACGCCAATTTGTCTTAATTCTATTCTGGTTTTATAAATATTAGCCAATCTCTTAACTAGTTCTCTAAAATCAATTCTTTCACTTGCTAAAAAATTAATTAAAAGTTGTTTTTTATCAAAAGTAAAACTAGCATCAATAAATCTCATATCTAAATTTAATTCTTCAGCTATTTCCTTAGATTTTTTTAATGATCTTTCTGCAGCACTTAAATTGTCCAAATATTGTTTATAATCTTTGTCGGTTGCAACCCTGATGATTCTTTTAATTTGTTGATTAATATCAACTTGCCCATTTATTTGGACTATTTTTCCAAATTGATAGCCTTTTTCCGTCTCAACAATAACGTTTGATCCCACTTCATAAGTAGGTTCTCCGGAAAAAAGATAAGTTTTACCATTTGTTTTAAAACTTACTCCATATATATTATTCATTTATTTTCTCCATTTCTATATATAATTTATCAAGTGATAATTCAATATTTATATTATATACTGAATTACTTAATAATGAATCAATTAATTTAATCTTATTAACTTTTCTTTCAACATTGTTTTTTTCATTAATGAGTTTGATTACATTAATTAATTCTTCATTATTGCATTTATTATCAATTGATAAATAATATATATATCGCATGATTTTTAAAAAATTAATAAATATTTCCTTTTCTTTTATTTTATCAATAAAGGTTTTTTTATTGATTAATAATTTAGATAACTTTTCAGTTTCAATTAGACTAATATTATCTATAACAAAAGATAAAACTTCATTATATTGGTCTTCAGTTATGTTTAATAATTCTGAAATATTTTCATTATCATAATTTACCTTAATTATTTCACACCTACTTTTGATTGTTGGTAATAATAAATATTGATTATTAGTTATAAGAAATCCAATTATATTGTTTTCGGGTTCTTCTAAAAATTTTAATAAAGCATTTGCAGATGTAAGATTCATTTTATCTGATTTGATAATAACATATACATTATAATCAACTAATGTGGGTTTATTCAAAAACCTTTCTTGAATATATGCGATTTGTTCTTTTTTTATTGTATTTTCTTCGGGATAAACAGTTACATATTCATTTAGCATACCTAAATCTATTTGCTTATTAATTTCTCCAGTTTCATTTTCGGTCTTGTTTTTTGTCAATATATTTTTAATAAGTTCATTTAAGTCTTTTATACATTTAGTAATGTTATTTGTTTCAATAACGTATGCATGCGAAAATGATTGATCATTAAAATTATTTAGTAATTTATTGAATTCCATCTTATCCATTATTACTCCTATATTGTTTTTCTATCTTGTAATGCTCTTTCTAAAGTAACAGTGTCTATATAATCTATTTCCGCTCCCATAGGTATTCCATATGATAATCTTGATACAGAAACATTCTTTTTTTCAAATATTTTTTTAATATATAAAGTTGTTGCCTCACCTTCGATAGTTGGTTTTAATGCAATAATTAGTTCTTTATTATCGTTACCTTTTGAACATCTTTGAACTAATTGAGACAAATTTATATCTTCTGGGTATACTTTATCAATAGGTGAAATCAAGCCATTTAATACATGATAAACACCATTATAATTGCCTGTTTTTTCAAAGACAAATACACTTTTATAATCTTCAACAACGCATATTAAATTTTTATTTCTACCATCATCTGAACAAATTCCGCAGACCTTTTTATCTGATAAATGACCACAAATTTCACAAGTTTGTAAATTAGGTTTGATTTTTGCTAAATATTCGGAAAATTGTGTAAGTTCTTTTTCAGAAAAATTCAACAATGATAATGCCATTCGTTCTGCAGTCTTTTCCCCAACCCCAGGCAATTTTTTAAAATACTCAATAGTATTAGCTAATATTTCTGGATATATCATTATAATAGTCCGTTCAATGAATTTCCATATTTACCGAGCTTTTGTTCGGTTTCTTTGTCAATTTGTCTGTAACAATCTTCAATAGCTATACCAATCATATCTTCAAGAACTTCAATATCAGATTCATCAAGATCTTTTTTCTTAATTTTTATTGTCTTAAGCTTTTTATCGCCACTAAATTGAACAGAAACAAATTCATTTTCTGAATTAAATATTTTCGAATCAATTTCGTTTTTTGCAGTAGTAATTTCTCTTTGCATTTTTTGTGCTTGGGCCATAAGGTTTTGCATATTCATAATAATTATCTCCTATCTTATATCTATGTTATCTTCACCAAATAACTCTTTAGCTTTATCTGCAGCATCATTAATTTTTCTTTTAATTTTTGGTTCTGATAACAATTCATATTTTATACCATTTTTTATGTTTTGTTTATATCTTTCTTTTTCTTTATTTAATTTATCAATATGATCAAAACAAATTTTTATGTTTTTTTCATATAATTTATTAAAAATGTTTTCAATATTTATCGTTTCAATGTCTAGTAAATCAACATATTCTAAATTTTGAACGGATACTAGTAAGTACTTATCTGAAGCAACTTCAAGACTACTGTGATCTAGCAATGAATATTTTGATAAGTCATGTTCTTTTATATAATCTATATATGTATCCCATAATGATAGATAAATTTCTTTGGATTTTTTTGTTGCTTCTGCAAAACAATTATTAATTCTAACTGATTTAATTTTTTCTGTTATTAATTTTTTTGGTTCTCTTTCTTCGTCGGTGTATGATTCAACACTGATAACTTCCTCTTTTAAAACTTCTTCTTTTTGGGTCATTTTTTCTTCAAAATTTATAATTTCTTCAGGAATAATTCTTTTATTGCTATTATCTTTATTACTGTATTCTATTTTTTGTTCTTCTTTATCAGCATTTTCTAATATAACACTTAATATATTTACTTCAAATACAATATAATTATCATATGAAGTTTTCAACATAGATTGAATTTCTACTAAAGCTATAATTATTTTTTTTATATATTCTAAATTACTAGTTTTATTATTTAAAGATTCATAAAGATGATTTTTAAAAAATACTATTAATTTATTAATCAAAACTCCAATATCAATATTATCATTTTTTATATTTGCATTAATTTCAATGAACATTTGATAATCTTTATTTAATATTATTGTTCCAATATTTTCTATTTTTTCATAAGAAATTGAACCAAATATATTTTCTATATCCGAAACGGAAATTTTTTTGTTATTGTTTGATAATTGATCTAACATACTAAGTGCATCTCTTAATGATCCTTCACTAAGAATTGATATTTCTTCCAAAGCATGAATATCATATTTTATATTTTCTTTTTTACATATTTCTTCAAGTAATTGAACAGCGTATTTACTGTTAATTCTTGTAAAATCAAACCTCTGACACCTAGATAATATAGTCAAAGGCACTTTTTGAATTTCAGTAGTGGCCAAAATAAACTTTACATGATTAACTGGCTCCTCAAGTGTTTTTAATAATGCATTAAAAGCTCCAGACGATAACATATGAACTTCATCAATTATATATACTTTGTAATTAAGAGTTGTTGGAACTAGTCTTGAATTTCCTATTATTTCCCTAATATCGTCAACACCATTATTTGATGCAGCATCTATTTCTATTATATCTGGAGAATTATCAAACATTTCACAATTTATACATGAGCAACATGCAGCTCCATTAATCGGATTTATACAATTAATAGCTTTAGCAAAAACTTTTGCAACACTTGTTTTTCCCGTACCTCTAACTCCAGTGAATAAATAGGCATGTGCTGTTTTATTTTTTAGTATAGAATTTTTTAATACATCTA
>CAZIUX010000004.1:0-20293 GCA_964542795.1 uncultured Muribaculaceae bacterium | reverse complement strand
TAAAAGCCTATTACATGAAATTAAATGATGACAATAAAACGGTTGCCGCTGTTGATTTACTTGTTCCTGGAGCCGGAGAATTAATTGGTGGTTCACAAAGAGAAGAAAACTACGATAAATTGCATCAAAGAATTTTGGACATGGGAATAAATCCAGAAGAAATTGATTGGTACTTAGAATTAAGAAAATATGGTACATGTGTTCATTCGGGTTTTGGAATGGGATTTGATCGCCTAGTTATGTATTTAACTGGTGCCGAAAACATACGAGATGTTATTCCTTTCCCTAGAACACCAAGAAGTTGTAAATACTAAGAAAGGCATAAAAAAATGGGAAGAGCATACGAAGTAAGAAAAGCATCAATTCAAAAAACTGGTGCAATTAAAGCAAAAACATATTCTTTATTTTCTAAAGAAATATATTTAGCAGCTAAGGGTAATCCAGATGTAGATACAAACATTAATTTAAAAAGAATGACTGAAAAAGCAAAAAAGAATCAAGTTCCAAACGATATTATTGAAAGAGCAATTAATAAAGCAAAAGGGTCAAGTTCAGAGGACTATATTACAATTAATTATGAAGTAATTGGTCCTGGACAATCAACATTAATTATTAAATGCTTATCCGATAATGTTAATAGAACTGTTGGCCTTGTAAGGGCAGCACTTAATAAAGTAGATGCTAAATTAGGTGTAACCAATTCTGTATCATATAATTATGACAACCTAACAATTGTTTCTTTTAAATGCACGGATAGTGAAAATGTCTTAAATTCATTAATAGATAATAATGTTGATGTAGTAGATTTTGAGGAAGAAGACGGGAACTTAACAATAAGTGTTAATCCAAATTATACTCACGCTTTAAAAGATGCGATTGAAAAAGTAATAAAAAATGTAGAGTACGAAGTTGATGAAACAGGGTATTTTGCTAAAGATAAAATTGAATTAGACGGAGAAAATTTAGAATATTTTAATCGTTTAATAACTCTTCTAGATGATGTTGAAGATGTTAGTGAAGTATATCATAATGTCAAATTAAATTGACCCAACCATCATAAAAACTTCACAATAATCTAATAAGATTGTATTGGTGATTTTATGAAAGTCTTAATTGTCGATGATGAAAAATTAATTAGAGAAGTAATAAAAGAATATTGTAATTACGAAGGTTATGAAGTTTTTGAAGCTGAAAACGGTATAGAAGCTATTGAACTAATAAAAAACAATGATTACGATGTTTTAATTTTGGATATAATGATGCCAAAGCTAGATGGATTTAGAGCATTAAAAGAAGTTAAGGAATTAAAGAATATTCCGACAATAATGCTATCAGCCAGGTCAGATGAATATGACAAACTTCATGGATTTGATTTAGGTGTAGATGACTATGTAACAAAAAGAGTCAAAAATACATATTTGGATCTTTAGTTATTGATGACGCTGCTCACGATGTTACATTAAATGGCAAAAAAATCGAATTAACCCCAAAAGAATATGATTTATTATTATATTTAGTACATAATAAAAACATTGCGTTATCTCGTGAACAATTACTTTCAAATATTTGGGGATATGATTTCTTTGGTGATGATAGAACTATAGATACTCATATTAAAACCCTTAGAAGTCATTTAAAAGATAATAGAAAATACATTGTTACTGTAAGAGGAATGGGATATAAATTTGAATATAGTGAAAAGGAATAGTCTTAGTTTTACAACACTTAAATATTTAGTGATATTTTCTATTACTATTCTTTTTATAATGTGGGTATTTCAAATTGCCTATTTAACTTTTTTTTATGAAAGATATAAAATTAATAAAATAAATAATATTATCGAGTATATTGATAAAAATCCCACAACATTCATAAAAAATATTGAAGAGAAATCCTATGATTATGGTATTTGTGTTGAAATAATTAATGGTAATAATAGTTTAGTTTATAATTCAATGTATAAGGGTTGTTTACTAAGAACAATTAATAATGAAAATATCTCATCAATAAAGAAACAAATGTATGAAAGCAAAGAAGCTATATATAAAGTAAAATTAATTGATCCAGAATATGAAACAAAAAGTATTTTGTACGGATTAAGGTTAAATAATGGTATATATATATATTTAAATACAACATTGGAAAATATTGAATCAACAAGCCAAATTCTTCAAAGTCAAATGAAATACATCACATTATTTGTTCTTGTGTTATCTTATATAGTTGCTTATTATTTTTCTAAGCGTATCACTCGTCCGATAATAAAAATAACCAATAAGGCAAGAGATTTAGGAAACGGTAATGTAAGTATTAAATTTGATACAAGTAACATAAAAGAACTTGATGAATTATCATCAACTTTAAATATTGCTACTGCTGAATTTAGGAAAACAGATGAATTAAGAAGAGACTTAATGGCTAATGTTTCCCATGATTTAAAAACACCTCTAACAATGATTAAAGCCTACGCTGAAATGGTAAAAGATATTTCTTATAACAATGAAGAAAAAAGAAACGAACACTTAAATATAATTATTACTGAATCAGAAAGACTAAACACATTGGTTAATGATATTTTAGAATTATCGAGAATTCAGAGCAATAATCAGGAATTAGTCATTACTGAATTCGATGTTGTAGAAGAAATTAAAAATATTATTAATTCTTATTCAATAATTAAAGAAACATTAAATTATAATTTTATTATTAATACTCCAGAAAAATGTTTTATTAAAGGAGATCAAAAGAAAATAAACCGTGTTATCTATAACTTAATTAATAATGCAATTAACTATACCGGAGCAGATAATAAAGTTTACGTAACCGTTACGGAGAATAAAAAGAAAATTTCCATCAGCATAAAAGATACAGGTAAAGGAATTAATCCTGAAGAATTAAATAATATTTGGAACCGTTATTATAAAAATGATAAGAACCATCGTCGTAATGTTATTGGTACAGGACTTGGGTTAGCTATAGTAAAAGAAGTTCTTGAAGCTCATAAATATGGATATGGCGTAAATACTAAAAAAAATCTAGGAACCGAGTTTTATTTTACGATTAACAAGTAATGTTCATAATCTATTCACAATAACTTCAAAAACATGTTGTATGATAATAACATGAAAGGAAGGGAGTGCCTATACGTTTGAAAATTAATTACAATTTATGATTAAAAAAATTATTTGTTCACAACACATATAAACTCAAACTCACAAAGAAAAGGTTCCTCCTTTTCTTTTTTTTGACATAATTTTCGTATTGTGATAGAATAATTTTCTATACGAAGGGGGACGAATATGTCGTTGTTACGAAGACTTGTTTTATCACAAGAACAATATTTAGATTTGAGAGAAAATAAGCTTTTTACGGGTAGTGAATCTGTATTAACTCCAGGATCAAGAGGTAAGTTATATAAATTATATAATCCTGAATTTCTTGGAAAAAAAGAAAGAGTTCGTGATTTTGAACTTGCTGCATTAGCGCAACCTAGTGTTAAGCTAACATCATTGCCAACCACACCTATTTTTGTTCAAGACAAATTAGCGGGCTGCGTTATTAATTGGTATCATAATTATTTTGATATTAGCGGTTTTGAATTACTAGATAAAAAATCTCAACATAAAGCACTTAGATTATTATTATTAAAAATTAAAGAGTTAGTTGACAATAATATTTATCCAATTGATATTAATGATACGATTTTTTCTACCAAATCAAGTAATTTTATGATTAATCTTAGTGGAGATCTCCAAATTACTGATTTAGATGGGTCATCTGTTGTTTATGGTGAAACCAAAATAGATGAAGCAGAAAAAATTGTTTATGATCGAATCAATATTCTATTAAGTCAGTTAGTTAACAAAAGTCACAAAAAATGTTTTGTACTTACTCGTACAAAACCAATAAATGATGAATTTAAAAAATTTATACTTAATGGGCAAACAATTGGAGAAGCAGAGGATATCATTGACAGAGCTTATATAAAAACTAGTTATAACTAGTTTTTTTTAGTCTTAATTGTATTTTTTAATTATTTAATGTATATTTATATTAGAGAATAAAACGAGGTGGGCAAATGATTTGTTCAAACTGTCATAAGGAGATTAATAAGAATTCCAATTTTTGCAAGTATTGTGGGACAAAAACTATTAATTTTAGTGATAATGTTCAAACAAACAAAAAAGACGGCAAAACAAAAACCATATTATTACTATTTTTTATTTTTGTTGCTGTTTCAGAAACTGTCTTTTTAGGATTATCTTTTTATGACCTAAAGAATATTAATAAAACTAATAATTGCCCGGCTGAAAAAAAAGAAGAGTGTTCAAATGAAGATGTGGGAAATTCGATTAATGTTTTTGGAAGTAAATTTAATCTAAATGAAAATTATAATTATGAATTTTTTCAAGGGAAGTTAATTTTAAACAAAAAAAATTCTTGGCAATTACTAGCCGTTGGCTTGGTATATGATTATAGTGTTTATTCTAGCCAAATTGATAATATAAAAACTAGATTATTTGTTAATAATTATGTTGTCAACAAACAAGAAACAAAGGAATTACTAGAAAAAGAAAGAGTAATATTCTATTTAACTAGAAATGATGAAAAATCAATTTTAGTTTATACTCCATCAAAGAACAAGAAAACAATAATGTTTGAATTATATAATAACAATGAAACAAATGAAAAGGATATTATAGAAGCTTTAGAAATATTTGATAACGCAAAAGATTTAGATGTAGTTTTAGAATCAAAAAACAGTTTAATAGTAAATGAATCAGTAAATATTTACTAGATGGGAGACATCAAATGAAAAACATAAAATTATTTATTAAGGGAATTATTATCGGCTGTGCCGCTATATTGCCAGGTGTTAGTGGAGGTACTCTCGCTATAACTTTAGGAATTTATGAAAAGTTAGTAAAAATAGCTAGTAAGTTCTATGTAGATTTTAAAGAAAATGTTAAATTTTTAATCCCAATTGCTTTAGGATCAGGAATAGGTGTCTTAATGTTAAGCACCGTCATAAGTTTTGTCTTCGAAGAATATGAATCAACAATGACACTGTTATTTTTAGGGTTACTACTTGGAGGGATTCCAAGTTTATTAAAGAAAGTTAAAAAGAAAAGTATTAATAAGACTAATATTATAATAGCTATATTGTTTTTCTTAGTATCTCTATTACTTATGGTAATAAATGAAAACGGCACAAATGTATCATTCGCTAACATGAATATTTATGGTTATTTAATGCTATTCTTTGTTGGTTTAATCGCAGCTGCTACATTAGTTATACCGGGTGTGAGTGGTTCATTAATTCTAATAATAATGGGATATTATAAACCAATTATTGATGTTATAAGCTCATTATTAAAATTTAATAATTTAGTTAATGATTTCTTAATATTGTTCCCTTTTGGCTTAGGTGTCTTAATAGGTATAATATTGATTTCAAAACTGATTAATTATTTATTATTCAAATATCCAGAAAAAACATATTATGCTATTTTTGGAATAGTATTTGCATCTATTATTGGAATATTAATTCCACTAGAATCTGGTTTAGGAATTGTACTATTATTTGTTGGTTCATATTTAGTGTATAGAATGGGAGATTAGTATGAGAACTGTAGGAACTATCGTTAGGGGAATAAGAACCCCTATTATTAAAGAGAAAGATAACTTAGTAAAAATAGTTGTTGATTCAATTATGAATGCCAGTAATCAAGAAGGTTTTGAAATTAAAGACCGCGATATTATCGGTATTACAGAGGCAGTAGTTGCAATTTCAGAAGGAAATTATGCTACTATTGATCAAGTAGCTAAGGATGTAAAAAATAAATACCCTGCCGGTGAAGTTGGAATAGTCTTTCCCACACCTGTTAGTAGAAACAGATTTGCTTTAATCTTAAAAGGAATTGCAAGAGCCTCAAAAAAAATATATTTATTGCTAAGATATCCTGATGATGAAGTAGGTAATTGTTTGTTTGACCCAGAGTTATTAGATAAATATAATTTAAATCCCAGTATAGATGTTTTAGATGAAACAACTTATAATAACTATTTTGGACAAGAAAAACACTATTTTACGGGTGTTAATTATGTAGAGTATTTTAAAGAATTAATTAATAATGAAAATTGTGAAGTTGAATTTATTTTTTCTTCAAATCCAGAAGTAATATTAGACTATACAAAAAATGTTTTGGTGGCAAGTGTTCATACTAGAGATAAATATAAAAGAATGTTTGACAGCAGAGCTAATATAGTATTTTCTACCGCGGATATTTTAAATAAAAGCATTGACGGAAGCGGTTATAATTCAAAATATGGTTTACTTGGATCAAATAAAGCAACTGAAGAAAAATTAAAATTATTTCCAGAACGCGGAGAACATATTATAAACGAAGTACAAAATGAAATATATAATTTAACAAATAAAAAAGTTGAAGTATTAGTATATGGTGATGGAGCATTTAAAGACCCCGTTGGAAAAATATGGGAACTTGCAGACCCTGTTGTTAGTCCATTTTTTACCAGTGGATTAATCGGAACTCCAAATGAACTAAAACTAAAATACTTATCTGATAATAAGTTTGAAAATTTACATGGCGAAGAATTAAATATCGCTATTAAAGAAGAAATTAAGAATAAAGAAAAAGATTTAAAGGGATCAATGGCATCACAAGGAACTACACCTAGACAATTGACTGACTTAATTGGTTCATTGTGTGATTTAACTAGTGGAAGCGGAGACAAAGGAACCCCAGTTATATATATTCAAGGTTACTTTGATAACTATGCTGATTAGGAGGCAAATATGTTAGAAGATAACGTTCAAGTTGGATTGTTTTATGATCGAAAATATGTTTTTGAACCATTAAAAATGGCATCAGAATTAAGACGTAAAATCGATGAACTAGGGGAACCAATCATTCTTCCAATTGATGAAAAAAATAACAATCCTGTTATAGTATTTGATAAATCAGATAAAATAAAACTTATTATTACCTTAAATAATATTATGCTAACTCTTATTAACGATACAGATAAATTAGCAAATAATACTCTTAAGAGTATCTTTGATGTTTTTAAGAAACAAGGAATAGTATTATCAAGAATTGGTTATATCAAAAATGTTCTTTTGGGAACTAAAGAAGCTAATCTTTTTAAAAATAATGTATTTGAAAATAATGAAATTATTTCCTCAGATGAATTTCAACTTTCTTACTATATTAAAGATGAAATAAATAGTATTAAAATAAACTGCTGGAAGAGATATCTTACAGATAATGAAAGATTTATAGTATCATTTGATATAAATACATTGAAGGAAGATAAACACAATATTAATTATAAATTTGCAGTTGATTTCATTAATAATTGTCATGAGTATATTGACAATAATCAAGTAATCAAATTGATTTAAATATAAACATTTGCTTTTATTAAATTTTTATGCTATGATAATAATCAATTTTAAGGGAGGAAATTATATGACAGTACAAGAACAAGAACTATATGATAAAATTCAAGGGATATTTAATTATGTTAGCCCAATCAAAGAAAGAGAATTGGATTATCTATATAATAATGAAAATGAACTTAATGGTTTGATTAATTTTGCGTTATCTATAGGTACACAAAATGTAGCAATACTAGATCGTTTAGCAGAATTAAAAGCTGATGTAGATGCATCAAAAACTAGGGTATCTACTAGATCTGAAGCTGAACAAGCGTTCTATAATCATATTAAAGGTGTAAATTCATGGGTTTTTGAACAAAAAATTGCTAGTCCCGGATTTTTATTTAGTAATGTTTCAGAATTTAATGGCATATTAGATAGATTTAAATCTTTAGGAAGCGTTACTGATCCTAGTATTATTAATGCAATGAATATTATGGCAAGAGATATTGTAACTTCAATAGAAATTACAAAAGGTTATGATGAAGCTATGAAATTCTCTGAATTGGTTCAAACACATGGGCTTTATAATCAATTTAAAAAATAATATTTTCAAGTGATCGTTAGATCACTTTTTTTTGCTATAAAACTAGGCCTATGGTATAATTGTAATGATAATAGGAGTAGATAAAAGATGCGAGTTAAAAAGAGTTTTAAAATCATTACCAATCATTATAAAAAATTGGTAGGGATGACTAACAACCATGTGTTTGTTGGTATCATAAATGAATGGTTACTAGATAATTATTATTTAGTTTTAGAACAAAAACCTATGGTAATTAATTTTCTTAAAGATCATATAGGTCGTAAATATTTAAATAAAAATATAGATTTATTTTTGGTGATTAAAGAAATACTTCTAGATAATAATTATCGAGTTAATGAAAATATTATTACTAAAGGATTAAAAAAATATCAAAAGGAAAATGATTATGTATTTTTGTATCAAGAATTAGCATTAATACCAGCAGTCATTTCAATTTTATTAATTGATAAAATTGCTGATGTATGCACAAATGAAAGCAACAAGTTGGATGAAAGAAAAATAATAGATGATATTATAAGTACTATCAAAGGGAATGCTATTGAAGGTAAAGAGATTAACCTAAGTGATTATATTGAAATAAGCGATAAAACTACGGCAAGTTTTATTGTTTATTTTAATGAGCAACTAAAAGAAATTGGGGATTTTAGTCCAATAATTTTTAAAAATTTAAATGAAACATTAGCTAAATATAATTTAGCATTAAGAGATATTATTTATAAAGAACATGTTCATAATGCAGAGACAAGTATTTTTGTTACTAATGCTTTTCATTCAATAAAAAATATTAATCTTGTTAAAATAGATAATGTATTTGATTCAGTAAGTCTAATCGAAAATATCTTAAAAAATGATTCATACTATGAAAAAATGGATAGCACAACAAAATCTATTTATCGTGAGGCAATTATTAAGAAAGCAAAAAAAGCAAAAATGTCTTGCTGTGAATATGCCCAAAAACTTATTGATACTAAAGAACATATTGGAAAATTTCTCTTTGATCCAATAAAAGCTAATCAAAGAACAATTTGGTATATTTTGGGAATAGTATTATTTACTATATTAATTAGTCTTGGATTAAGTAAGTTTTTTATCAATTATCGAGCAATTGGTTTCTTCGTATTGCTTGTACCTGTAAGTGAAATAGTAATCGTATTTTTAAATAAAATGTTACTAGAATGTAATCCATGTAAACCACTAATGAAAATGGATTATTCAAAAGGAATACCAAATACAGAAAAAACTATGGTAGTTGTTCCGACAATTATCAAAAACCCTGATAAATTAAACATGGTTTTAGAAAATTTAGAAATGTACTATTTGGCTAATAAAACAAAAAATTTATACTTTGCTTTATTAGGTGATTGTTCGGAAGCTAAAGAAGAAAAATTGGCTGGTGACGAATTAATCGTTGAAGCAGGACATAAAAAAGTAGAAGAATTAAATAAAAAATACGGAAGAAAAATATTCTACTTTGCTTATAGACGTCGTTTTTATAATAAAGGTGAAGGCACTTGGTTAGGTTTTGAACGTAAAAGAGGCGGACTAATGCATTTTAATGATTTAGTTTTAAATGCATTGTCTGAAGAGGATAAAGAAAAATATTTTGTTGGGCATTCATTTAATAATTTCAAAGAAGATATAAAATACATTATTACTCTGGATGTAGACACAAAATTAGTTTTAAACAGTGCAAGAGCATTAGTTGCCACGATGGCACATCCACTTAATAAACCAGTGCTTAATAGTAGAGGAACCACCGTTATAAGTGGTTATGGAATATTACAACCAAGAGTATCTGTTGATATTGATTCAACTAATAAGTCATTATTTACTCAAATATATGCTGGAATTGGTGGTTTTGACCCATATAACTCTATTACTCCAAATTTTTACCAAGATGTTTTCCATGAAGGAAGTTTTACTGGAAAAGGTATATATGATCTAAAAGTATTTCAACAAGTTTTAAAAAATAAATTTCCAAATAACTTAATTTTAAGTCATGATTTAATTGAAGGAGCACACATCAGATGCGCTAATGTCACAGATATTGAATTTGTTGATGATTTTCCATCAAGATTTTTAATTGATGCTTCAAGAAGATCGAGATGGGCTAGAGGAGATATGCAAATTACTCCTTGGTTATTTAGAAAAGTTAAAAATGGTCATGGAAATATTGTAAGAAATGATATTTCTTTAATTTCTAAGTTTAAAATATTTGATAATGTTAGAAGAGGATTTTTAGATTTTTTCTTATCTATTATTCTTCTTTATGCACTTACATCTAGTTTAATTCATCCAGCATGGTGGTTACTATTTGTTTTATTCGTATGTTCTTTACCTACAGTATTTTACATTATTGATCATATGAAAATAAGAAAAAAAGAAGGCGTAACAGTAAAATACTATAATGTTCTTGCTTATGGACAAAGAGCACTTTTACTAAGAAATGCTTCTGTATTTACTAGTATTCCATTCAATGCCTATTTATATATTAACTCATTCATTAAAGCTCTATATCGTATGTTCATTAGTAAAAAACATTTACTAAGTTGGATGACAGCAGAAGAAGCAGAAAAGAATATTAAATCTGATTTAGTTGGTGTTACAAAACAATTCTGGATGAATTTTGCTTTTGGCGCTTTA
Source organism: uncultured Muribaculaceae bacterium (assembly GCA_964542795.1). GTDB lineage: Bacteria > Bacillota_I > Bacilli_A > RF39 > UBA660 > JAAZHN01. The sequence goes on along the minus strand of CAZIUX010000004.1, from coordinate 9,638 downwards.
TTAATTCTTTTATCATTATTAATCGGTGAACATGTATATATCAGTATTGGAATAGCTTTATTATTTTATATTAGTCCATTACTTGCATATTTAATGAGTAAAGACATGGTAGTAACTAATCATGACATTAATAATAAGAGTGAAAACTACTTGTATGATGTTGCAAAAAGAACATGGAATTTCTTTGAAGAAAGACTAACTGAAGAAAATAATTATTTAATACCTGATAACTACCAATTAAATAGAACAATAAAAGATGATTATAAAACCTCACCAACTAACATTGGGATGTCATTGGTGGCAATTATATCTGCAACAGAAATGAATTTTATCAATATTAATCGTGCAATGTTCTTAATAGAAAAAATAATATCTACTATTGATAAATTAAAAAAATGGAATGGTCATGTATATAATTGGTATAACATAAAGACTTTAGAAGTAATGCCACCCAATTTCATTTCAAGTGTAGATAGTGGTAACCTTGCTATTTCTGTTATTACAACAAAAGAATTTGTTAGAAAATATGATAAGAATAGTCCATTAATTGATAAAATGGAAAAACTATTAAAAAAAGCGGATTTTAGTTATCTATACACTGACGATGATGTTTTTAGTGTAGGATTTAATGATGATGAAGAAAGATTAGAACCATATTCATATAATAAGTTTGCTAGTGAATCAAGAATAACAAGCTTTGTAGCTATTGCGAAAGGCGATGTACCTTCACACCATTGGTTTCAACTTGATAAAACTTTAACTGCTCATAACAATAAAAAGGGCTTATTATCTTGGTCAGGATCAGCGTTTGAATATTTTATGCCATTAATATTTATGAAGAGTTATCCAAATACTTTAATTGATGAAAGCTACCATTTTGCTTATGACTTGCAAAAAGAATTCATGAAGAGCTTAGATCGAAAATTACCTTGGGGGATATCTGAATCGGCATATAATGAACTAGATGATGCTCAAAATTATAAATATCGTTCTTTTGGAGTACCATATTTAAGGTTAAAAGAAGAACCAATTGGCAGAATTGTAATTTCGCCTTATAGTTCTATTTTAACAATTATTAAATTTCCAAAAGATGTAATTAATAACATTAAAAAATTTAAAAATCTTGGGCTAGAAGGTGAATATGGATTTTATGAATCATATGATGCCGATGACAAAGTTCCAGTATATGCTTATTTTGCCCATCATCAAGGTATGATTTTATCTAGTTTAACTAATTACTTAAAAGAAAATATAATTCAAAATTATTTTATGAATGATGTTAATAACCGTACATTTGATATTCTAAATAAAGAAAAAGTACAAATAAAACCAGTTATTAATTTAAAAGCTATGAAATACAAGAAATATTCATATGAAAAAGAAATGTTTGAAAATGATATGCGAATATTCAGACATATTTCAGCAACACCAGAATTATCGGTTTTATCAAATTCTAAATATAGTATAATTATTAATGATCGTGGCAATGGATTTAGCAGATATCGAACAATTCAATTAAATAGATATCGAAAAATAACTGAACAAGATTATGGAATGTTTTTATATGTTAAAGATATTGATAATAAATCAATTTGGACAAATACATATGCTCCAATGAATGTTAAACCAGATAAATACGAAGTTGTTTTTAACTTAGACAGAATTAAATTTGTTAGATCTGATTATGGAATAATGACCACTACAGAAGTTGTAGTTGCAAAAGTAGACCATGCAGAAATTAGAAAAATAACATTTAGAAATTCAAGTAATAAAGACCGTCACTTGGAATTAACTTCTTACACGGAACCAATATTGTGTGATAACAACGATGATATTTCACATCGTGTTTTCAATAATATGTTTATTAAAAGTGAGTATGATCAAGAAACAAATTCAATTATAATGAGTAGAAAATCTAGAACATCAACCAGTACATACTACTTAATTAATAGATTATTAATTGAAGAACCGGAAAATGAATATGAATTTGAAACAGATCGTGTAAAATTTATTGGAAGAGGAAATAATGCAACAAATCCGGTTGGACTTAATAATAAGTTAAGTGGTTATGCTGGAACTGCACTTGATCCAATAATAAGTTTAAGAAATCGAATTACTATTGAAAAAGGAAAAGAAAAAACCGTTTATTTAATTACTGGTTTCGGAAAATCTAAAGAACAAGTAATGAACATTGTTAATACATATAAGAATAAAGCTGTGATTAATGAAAGAGCATTTCAAGTTGCAACAATCATGGCCAATGTTACAAATAAAATCGTTAACATTACTGGAATGGATATGAGAATATATAACACAATGTTAAATTACTTATATCAAACTAGTAAAATTCCAATAAATGATGATAGATTAGAGTTATTAACTCATAATACATTAACTCAAAAATCATTATGGAAATTTGGAATATCTGGAGACAGACCAATTATATTTGCTGATATTAGTGGAATTGAAAACATTAGTATTGTTAAAGAATTATTACATGCTTTTGAATATTATAAGAGCAAATCGATATTTGTTGATTTAGTATTCTTAAACTCTGAAAATGAAAATGACGCGGCGGTACTTGAAAGACAAATCGAAGATGAAAAATACCACATGTATGCAATTAATAGTTTTCATAAAATACCAGGTAATATTTGTGTAATAAACAGAAAAGATGTAAATGATCAAGAATATACATTGTTATGTTTAATCTCAAGGTTAATGATAAAAGCTAGTAAATATATTACGCTATATCAATACATTGAGGAACTGCAAAGGAAGAATACAATTACTGATCTTGGTATAAAAGAAACAAAGAATAGTTTACCAATTCCATATGATACTAAGAGAATTGATTTCTATAATGGTTATGGCGGATTTGTTAGTGATGGTAAAGAGTATTTAATTACTGATAATAAAACTCCATCAATTTGGAGTAATGTAATTGCTAATGAAAAATTCGGTACAATTATAACAAATAATAATTGTGGATTTACTTATGCATTAAATAGTCGTGAATACAAATTAACGTCTTGGACTAATGATACTTTACTAAATGATTTATCTGAATCAGTAAGAATAAATGATTTTAATATCAATTATGATTTAGTTAAACATGGCTTTGGTTACAGTAACTATAAGGCTGAAGTTGATAATTTATCTGTTGATTATACTACTTTTGTTGCTAAAGAAGATATGGCCAAATTTTATAAATATACAATTAAGAATAATTCAAGCAAAAAAAGAAAAGTTGATTTAAATTTCTTTATTAATCCAACCTTAGGAGTAAGTGAAGACAGAACAGGCAGACATATTTTAAGTAAGTATGATGATCTTAATAACTTGGTTACATTAAGAAATGTATACCACGATGGGTTTAATCATTTAAATGCTTTCATGACATGCGCTAAAAAAGTTGATGGTTGTTGCATTGATAAAATCTTATTTAAAGAACTTGAAGCAAGCATTGAATTAAAACCTAATGAGGAAAAAGAAATTGCCTTTATTTTAGGCTCTAGTGAAATGGATACTACTGTTGAAACTGCTAGAAAATACCAAGATATTAATAAAGTTAATGAAGAATTAGACAATGTTAAGAATTTTTGGAACAATAAATTAGGCACAATCCAAGTTAATACACCAAATAAGAGTTTTAATTATATGATAAATGGTTGGTTACTATATCAAAGTTTATCATCGAGATTATTTGCAAAAGCTGGTTATTATCAAGTTGGAGGGGCATTTGGATTTAGAGATCAATTACAAGATTCAATGAACATATGCATAGTTGATCCTAATATTACTAGAAGACAAATTATTATTAATGCTTCACATCAATTTGAAAAAGGTGATGTTCTACACTGGTGGCATGAATACAATAAATTTGGTTTAAGATCAAGATATAAAGATGACTATTTATGGATGATTTATGCAACGAGTGAATATGTAAGAATCACTGGTGATTATAAGATACTTGATGAACAAATACCTTATATTGAAGCTCCTGAATTAGAAAATTGGGAAATGGAAAGAGGCGTAGAATTCAGATACACCCAACACACTGCCTCATTATTTGAACATTTAAACAAAGCATTAAATAAATCAATGACTGAACTAGGCGAAAACGGTATTCCACTTATGGGTGGAGGAGACTGGAACGATGGAATGAATGAAATCGGTAAAAAAGGAAAAGGTACTAGTGTTTGGTTAGGATTCTTCCTATACTTAATGAATCAAAAATTTATTGAAATGGCTAGTGTTCATAATCAAAGTTTCAACTCTGAAGAGTATTTAAAATTTAATGAAAAACTAAAAGATTCATTAAGAAATAACACTTGGGATGGAGAATACTTCTTAAGAGCATTCTTTGATAACGGAAACAAAGTTGGTTCAAAAGATAATGAAGAATGTAGTATTGACTTAATATCTCAAAGTTTTGCTATATTAACTGATATTGCCGATAAAGAACAAATTTCTTCAATCTTAAAATCAGTTAAAGAAAAATTAGTTGATAAAAACAATAAAATGGTTAAACTATTAACTCCAGCATTTGAAAATAGTGTGGACAATCCTGGATACATAATGAACTATCCAAAAGGCATAAGAGAAAATGGAGGACAATATACTCACTCTGTGTCTTGGTATATTATGGCCTTGATTCATGAAGGATTAAATGACGAGGCATTTAATATATTCCAAATGGTTAATCCTATTAATCATGCATTATCTAGAGAAGATGCCAATAAATATCAAGTTGAACCATATGTAGTTGCTGCAGATATATACAGTAATCCTGACTATTTAGCTAAAGGTGGATGGACATGGTATACCGGAAGTAGTGCATGGTTATATCGTGTTGGTATTATTAATATTATTGGTTTAAATAAAGTTGGAGACAAATTATACATAAAACCAAATGTTCCAAAAAAATGGAAAAAATATGAAGTTATTTATAAATTAGAAGATACAATATATAATATAAAAGTTATAAAAGAATCTCTAAAAACAGGAATATATTTTGATTCTAAGAAATTAGAAACTGATTACATTTCCTTAGTAAATGATAATAAAACTCATGAGGTTGTGTTATATTTGGAGGACAAAAATGATAAGATATGATTTTAATAGTTATAATCCAGCAACTATTGTTAATTATGATGAAGAAACTACATTATTAAAAAATAAAATAATGAACCAAAAAACTATGATTGATTGGTTAGATATTAATAAATGCATAAGTGATTACGAATTAAATAAAATTATAGAAACCGCCAATAACATAAGAAATAATTATGATACATTTGTAGTAATAGGTATTGGTGGCTCATATTTAGGGGCAAAAGCAGTTATAGACTGTTTTTCCCCTTATTTTAATCATTTTGGACCTGAGATTATCTTTGCTGGAAATTCTCTTTCGTCAGAATATCATTATGAGCTTCTTAGTTATTTAGAAAATAAAAATTTTGCGGTGAATGTTGTTTCAAAATCTGGTGACACTTTAGAAACAAGTATTTGTTTTGAACTAATTATGGATTTATTAAAGAAAAAATATTCAGAAGAAGAAATTAGAAAAAGATTAATAATTACAACTGATCCTGAAAACGGAACTCTTAGAAAACTCGTAAATGAAAATTATTGTGAATCTTTTTCAATACCAAGTAATATTGGAGGAAGATTTTCCGTTTTAACCGCCTGTGGTTTGTTTCCAATTGCGGTGTCAGGAATAAATATTAAAGAATTATTAAACGGGGCAAAAAACTGTAATCATGAGAATGCTTATTATTATGCTTTATTAAGAGATTATTTATATAAACGTGGTAAATTAGTCGAATCATTTACTGTTTATGAACCAAAATTAATATATTTTACGGAATGGCTAAAACAATTATTTGCAGAAACTCAAGGTAAGGATAACAAAGGAATCTTACCTGTATCGGCAATCAACACTAGAGATTTACATTCTCTAGGTCAATACTATCAAGAAGGAAGTAGAATTCTCTTTGAAACTGTAATAAACATTAAAGAATCAAAAGAATTAATTATAAAAAAATTTAATATGGACTTAAACAGTATTAATGAAATTGCCTTACATAGTGTTGCTAAGGCTCATCTTGATGATAATACATATAGTAACATTATTGAACTTGATTCATTATCATTAAGTAATGTTGGAGAACTAATTTACTTTTTTGAACTCTCTTCTGCATTAGGAGCTTATATATTAGATGTAAATCCATTTGATCAACCAGGAGTTAATAAATATAAAGAAATAATTAATAAATCTTTGGAGGTAAGTAATGATTAATCCAGTTATTTTTAGAGCTTATGATATTAGAGGAATATATCCAGAACAAATTAATGATGAAACTGCTTATATGCTTGGTAAAAGTTTTGGCTCATATGTACAAAAAATGTCTATTAAAGACGTATTAGTAGCATATGATAACAGACTTTCTTCACCCGTACTTGAAGAAAGACTAGTGTCTGGATTGCTTAGCTCTGGAGTAAATGTTATTAAATTAGGTTTAATTACAACACCTATGTATTATTACTCAAGAGTATTTTTAAATAAATGGGCAGGAATTATGATTACTGCTAGTCATAATCCTAAGGAATATAATGGATTTAAAATTTCTTTTACAAATATTGGTAATGCAGCCGGATCAGAAATAGAAGAATTTAAAAAATTTACTCTAGATAATCGTTATTTAGACGGGAATGGAACAATAACAACTTTTAGCATTGAAGATGCATATTTTAACATGATAAAAAATGGTTTAAAATTTGGTCCAAGAAAAATAAAAGTCGTTGTAGATTGTGGAAATGGAACCGCATCTTTGTATATAAAAAAGTATTTGGAAATGCTACCAGTCGAATATGAACTATTGTATAGTGACAGTGATGGAACATTTCCAAATCATCATCCAGACCCTTCCGTGGCATCTAATTTAGTTGATCTTCAAAAAAAAGTAGTAGAATTAGGCTATGATTTAGGATTTGCTGTTGATGCGGATGCGGATAGAGTAAGAGCAGTAGATGAAAAAGGAAATATCATTAATACAGATGTTTTAATGATAATATTTTATCGAAATCTAAATAACAATTTAAAAGTAAGAAAAGCAATATTTGATGTAAAATGTTCTAAGACTTTAATTGACGAATTAGATAAATTAAATATTGAAAAAATAATGTGGAGAACGGGAAATTCATACCTTTATCGAAAAGTCCAAGAAGAAGGTGTAGATTTTTCTGCTGAGTACTCAGGACATATGTTCTTCAACGATCGAATTCCAGGTCTTGATGATGGAGTATATGCCGGATTAAGATTAATTGAGATTTTATCAAAAGATAATCGAAATTTAAGTGAGTTATATGAAGGAATTAATCATTACTTCTCTACAGATGAATTAAAATTACGTGTAAAAGAAGATAATAAATTTCAAATTGTTGATAAGATAAGGGAATATGCCTTATCAAAAAATTACGAAGTGATTGACATAGATGGCGTGAGAGTAACATTTGAAGATGGTTGGGCATTAATCAGAGCATCTAATACCGGGCCAGATTTAACATTAAGATTTGAAGCATCATCAGAAAAAAGATTAAAAGAAATTCAAGATGAATTTATTAATTATTTAGATAAATTAAAGAACTACATGTAGTTCTTTTTACTTTATTTAAGGGAAAAATATCATTTTTTTATTCTTTACAATAATAAATTGATTTGCTATAATTTTAAGTAGAATAGTAGGGAGTGTTAAAATGGACATCATTTTAGAACTAGCAGATAAAATAAGAGGAAGAATCGTAATCCTTAAAGATTCATATTTTGCTTTGGTAGAAGATAGTAAAGGCAAGATAGAAACGAATAATAATAAAATTAATGACTTAAGTGCTCAGATAGATCAAATAACTGGAGAAATAGCTAAACTTAGCGAAGAAACAAAAAGAGTACAAGAAGATTATGGAAGTATTGAAGGTAATCTTAACGAAGCTAAAAAAGACTCTGGAGAATATGGTCTTATAAATGGAAGTGCAATTGAAGAAATAATTAAAGCTGCCACTAAAAAAAGAGACCAATTTTTAAGTGACATTGAAAATACATTAGAAACTTTAAATAGTAGTTTGGGTGACATAACTGATCAAATAAATACATTGAGTTCTGACAATGAGTCACTAGAAAAATTACTTAAATCATTAGAATCATCTTATAATAAAATAATTGCAAAATATGAAAAAGTTTTAACAGAATTGAATAGTGAGTTAGAAGATATTAATCTTGGATCAGCACAAAAAGAAGAACCTGTTTCAACTAAAAAAGATAAAAAAGAAGACAAAGCTGAAAAAACCGAACAAAAAGAAGATAAAAAAGAAGATAAAAAAGATGATGTCGAACAAAAAGAAGATAAAAAAGATGATGTCGAACAAAAAGAAGATAATTTAATAGATTTATCAGCATTATTTGCAGATAAATTTGCTAGAAATACTCAAGCTGAAGTAGTAAATGAACCTAGGACTTTTGATCAACCGTTCATGCCAGTTGATGATGTTGTTTCAGTTATACCATTAGTCACGGCTAAAGAAACAACTGACTTATCTTTAACCGATTTAAGTGTTCAAGATACTAAAGAAGATATTAAAACTGATTTATCAGCAAAAGCTGAAGAACAAACACCTAGTGTAGAAGTTATTAAAGAAGACAATGCAGAAGTAATTGAAGCAAAACTCGAAGAACCAAAACCTGTTGTAGTTCAATCTAAATTGGATGAAAAACCAGTTGCAGTTGATGTTCAAGAAGAACCAAAATTAGTTAAGATTGAACCAAATTTAAAAGACAGATATGTTGGCCTTGCAAAAATAGGCTTTACTGAAGAACAAGAATTAGAATTAATGAGTAAATTAAGTCCAGATCAATTCATAAAAATTACTAATGTCTTACAAAATTATGGAATAAGCATAGAAAATTTAATAGCGTATTATGGAGAATTATTGACTGTTGAAGATGCTAGAATCGTAGATGAAACCTTAAGCCTACTTAGAAGTATTGGAAAAAATAATGATTTAGATTTCTCTTTGATGTTAGATGAAATATTACTTGCTGATCCAACTAATGTTCAAGAAAACATTTTAAACCTATATAAGGATGGAAAAGACCCTATATCAGCATCAATTATGACAATTTGTTCTAGCTACTACAATAATATTAATTTAGCTAAACAAGATGGATTAGATGGTGAAATGTTGGCTAAGAGGTTCCCATATTTATTCCTACATAAGCCATATTTAAAATTTATTAGTGATTTAAAAGGGAAAGGTTCTTCTCAAGAACCTGAAAGATCTAAAGGAGGTATGGCAGCATGAGTTATTTAGAAACTTTAGGATTTTCTTTAGAACAAATAAATTCAATTGAAAATAATAACCCTCAAATGGTAATTAATAAAATAAATCAAAAACAAAAACTTATTAAAATTAATTTATTCTTCTTAAGAGATTTAGGAGTAGATAATTATAAAGAAATATTTGTTAATTATGCCGAATTCTTTTTACAAGAACCTTCAATATTTAAAGATATATTTTTAAAATATGATCGCCTTGATTTAATTGAAAAACTAAAGAAGAATATGGCAATTATTATAAGA
>CAZIUX010000003.1:16986-21491 GCA_964542795.1 uncultured Muribaculaceae bacterium | reverse complement strand
GTTTTAAAGAATTCAATAAATTCTTTTTCAAGAATTATAAATATATCAGGCATAAATCCAAACATATTCATTGAAACTAATGTATCATCAGTTATTTCAAATCTTTCAGATCCATTTAATGGACTTGCAATTATTACTCCATCAATTCTTTCGACTGAAGATTCAACAATATGTTCTAAATAGCCATTTTTTACATTACAAACGCCTCTTTTGGCAGGGCCATATTCACTTAAAACGTTTTTAGCTAAATATCCGATACATGCCCATTCATTATCTGGATTATCATTTAGTAATTCAGAAGCTTGCATATAGGCATCTCTTCCATAAAAATCATCGGCATTGATGACTGCGAAGGGTTCATTAATATGTTTTTTAGCACATAAGATAGCGTGTCCAGTTCCCCATGGTTTAACTCTGTCTTCAGGAATAGTAAAATCTAATGGAATGTCGTCAAGTTTTTGAAAAACATATTCAACTGGAATTTTATCTTCTACTCTTGAACCAATCGTTTCTTTAAATATTTCATAATTTTCTTCCTTAATAATAAAAACAACTTTGTTAAATCCCGCCTTGATTGCATCATAAATTGAATAATCAATTAAAAATTCACCATTCGGACCTATTGGTTCAATTTGTTTTAATCCCCCAAACCTACTGCCCATTCCTGCAGCCATAATTAATAAAGTTTTGTTCATTTCTTTCCTCCTAATTTTTTACAAAATATTCTTGATACCAAACAATAAATGTATATATAGTCCATATTTTTTTGTAATTATCTTTCTTATTATTGTAATGACTTTCTAACAGTTTATTGATTTGATCAATCTTAAAAAATTTCTTAGCAATTTTACCATTGAATTTTTTCTTAATTTCCTCGTAAATATCCTTATCTTTCATCCATTCACGAAGCGGAACAGGAAAACCTAACTTTTTTTTGTTATAAGCTTCTGTAGGAATATATCTTCTTGCTGCTTCTCTTAATGCAACTTTGGTGTTTTCTTTCGTTACTTTGGAAGAGAAAGGCAATGTCCTAGCCACATTAAATACTTCAATATCCGTGAAAGGCACTCTCCCTTCAATGGATGAGGCCATGGTCATCTTATCAGCTTTCTGTAAAATGTCTTTAATTAACCAATAATTGATATCTACAGCTTGCATTTTAATAACATCACTTTGACCAGATTGTTCATCATAGACGTGTTTTGTAACTTCTTTATTACTAATGATATTATCCGTCTTTAACAAGATTTTTTTTCTTTCTTTTTCACTAAATACTTTTGTTACTCCAATATAACTATCTTCAAGTTTTTGACCTCTTCTTACTAAGAAGTTAAGTCCTCTTCTTTCAGGAAACAAAGACGCCATAAAACCAATAGTTTTTCTAATAAAGAAAGGAATTTTATTATAAAATGCCATGTCAACTGCTTCACGGTAATAATTGTATCCTCCAAAGAATTCGTCTGCGCCTTCTCCAGATAATACTACTTTAACATCTTTACTTGCTATTTTAGAGACAAAATAAAGCGCTACTGCTGAAGGATCGGCAAGTGGTTCATCTAAATGATAAATTATTTTTGGTATTTCTTTAAAATATTCTTCTTTAGAAATTATATGAGTTTTGTTAGATATATTTAATTGATCCGCTAAATCTTTAGCATAATTAATTTCATTATATTTAGGTATATCATAACCAATCGTATATGTTTTATTAGGTTTTGCAAGCGAGACTATATATGATGAATCAATACCACTACTTAAAAATGAACCTACTTCAACATCACTAATCATATGGGCTCTTACGGTATCTTTCATTACTTTGTCTATTTCATCAACAATTACATCGTGATTTTTTTCTTGTTCATCAAATGTAATCTTAAAATAACGATTTATTTGTAATTTACCATCTTTAAATTTAAAAAATCTTCCTGGTTCAAGTTTTTTAACACCTTTAAAGAATGTTTCTTCGGTTGGAGAATAATTAAATGAAAGATAAAGTGGTAAAACATTTTCATTTAGTTCTTTATGAAAATCAGGATGATCAATAAATCCTTTAATTTCAGATGCAAACATAAATACTTTATCATTTTGATAATAGTAAAGTGGTTTAATTCCAAATTGATCTCTCGCTCCAAATAATTCTTCATTTTCTTTATCATAAATGATGAAAACAAACATGCCTCTTAACATAGAAAGCATTTTTTCCCCATAAGCTTCATACATTACTAATAATACTTCAGTATCACTTGTAGTTTTAAATTTATAGCCTTTTTTTTCTAAATCTTGTTTTAATTCTTTATAATTATATATTTCTCCATTGAAGACTATTACATAATTTTTATTTTGACTTACCATTGGTTGATTTCCCGTAGCTAAGTCAATAATTGATAATCTAACATGTCCTAAAGCATAATCTTTATCTATATATATACCTTGTCCATCTGGTCCTCGATGCTTAATTCTTTTAATCATTGCTTTTAATTCTTTTTCTTTTGTTTTGCTTTTACTAACAAAACCAACTATTCCACACATTACTTTGCCTCCTCGATTTTTTTATAATAATCATATTCAATTATTAATTTACTTAGATTTATTCTATTCGCGACTAATTGGTTCATATCTTTTACATAATTTTCTGGTATTTTAGAGTTACTTTTTAAAATAAATTCATTTGTTCTAGAATAATAAGTTCCAAAGTCTGATATCCAACTTCGATTAGAGAAAAACGCCAAACCAAGTTCAGTACTTAGAATATCTTTTCCAATAAATATTCTTGAATCATATGGAAGATCGAATAAATTATACACTGTTGGCATGACATCAATTTGACTAGCTACTTTTGTAACTCTAATTGTTGGCATTACTGAATTCCAAATTATTAAGCTGTTATGGTTAATTTCAACAATTGGATCAATGTCTGATTTAGCTACTTCTTTTATTTCATCAATACTTAAGTCATATGGATAATGATCTGGGACTAAAACAAATACTGTATTGTCTAATTGTCCAGATTCAGTTAATTTATCAATCATATATTTAAGACTTTTTTCTAATTCTATCATACTTGAAAGATATGCTTTTACTTTACTTGAGTAAGATAAACCATCAACATTTTCTTTATTTTGTTTAGAAACTAAATTACTCATTGAATATGGAAAATGTCCACTGTTGGTCATATAATAGGCCATAAATGGTTTATTACTAATGAATTTATCCATAGTTTTTTCAACCATTTCAAAATCACTTCTTGGCCACGGACTACAATTCATTAATTTTTGAATTCCATTTCCACAGGCTAAATAATTATCAAATCCAAGGATCTTCATGTAGTCATCTCTTCCTTGAAAATAGTATTCACCATTATGAAATGCATAAGTATTATAACCTTTATCTTTAAATAGATGACCTAATCCATATGGTGTAAATATTTTGGCATACTTCCATTTATCATTTAAGACGTTTTGATTTGCAAACTGACTTGTTAATACTTGGAATTCTCCACCCAAGGTACTCAAATTTACTGGGGTATAAAAGTTTTCAAAAACAAATCCACTATTTGCCATATTATACAATGTAGGAGTTAAAGTCTTATCAATTGCAATTTTACCTAGACTTTCTACAGTAATAAAGATAAGGTTTTTATCTTTAAATAAACCTGTATATTTATTTTTTAAAGTACCGTGATCATTTAAAAAATATTCGTGCATGTTTTTGACTGTGCTATTATTTTCTTCATCATATAATTTTTGAAAATCATAATTTAAGGTGTTACTATCGTATTGGGGTTCATCTGGCTTATCCGGTTTTTCAGGCTTATTTGGTTTATCAATTATAGAAATTTTTTCCTCAAAGCCAACTAATAATTTAGTTAAATCTAAAGTTGTTGAAAAGTTAACTCCAAGTTTTTCTTGATTTAGAGCATTGTTGTTTATTTTATAAACTAATTGATATGCTTCTGAACTATTTTTTAAAATATTTATTCCTAATAATAATACCAAAGATAAAACAATAATTGTGACTATCTTTTTTATAAATGTTTTTAATGATATTTTTTCTACATATATTCTTTTTCTAAAAGTAATAAATAAGATTATTGGAATAATTAAAAATATAATTATTGAAATGTTTTCACCCATTTTAGTAATAGCGACATCTTTAAACTCTAAACCTTGATCTGCTAATTTTAAATATGATATAGAAAAAAATGTATCAAATATTTTTTTAAAAACAATATGTATTCCATACCAAATTACATTGAATATAATGATTAGTAAGGAAATTAAATAATTAATTCGATTATTAGAAAATAATTTGCTAATAATTGATAAGATATGAGAAATAATTGATATAAATAATATGATGTAAATAAACTCTAAAGAAAAAATACTGGCTACACCAAAAATAGATACTTTAAATAATAATTCCAAGTAAAACAAAAAAATGAAATATAACCAAAATAATTTAAGTCTTTCTTTAAACACGGCCATTATCACCTAATCACATTATAG
>CAZIUX010000003.1:0-16938 GCA_964542795.1 uncultured Muribaculaceae bacterium | reverse complement strand
AAATGTGCCTTTAAAAATAAATAAAAAGCATATATATAATTATATGCTAGTTAAATATTATTTTTTGTCTTTTAAATTGTCGTTTTCTCGTTTTTTATTAAGTCTTTCTTCTGAACCTTTATTAAGGACTAAACCTATTACAAAAATATAAGATAAGAAATACAACCATATCATCATCACAACAATACTAGTTAATGATCCATAAAATATATCGTAATTGGCTAAATTATGGGCATAATAAGTATAAATAAATGTTACAATTGACCACATAGTAGTTGTAAAAAAAGTTCCTCTATTAACTGTTAGTGATGATACCTTTTTATCAGGTGCCATAGTATAAATAATTTTAATGAATAAAAATATAGTAAACCAAGTAACAGGCCATTTAATAAAAGGAACAATTATTTTTATTTGCTCAACAATATTTGTATTAGGATTAATTTGATCCATTAAGTTTAATATCGAATTGCCAAAGATAGGAACAATTATTATAAATAAGAAAAGTGCAACGATGAAGAAAGTCATGAAAATGGCTTTAATTCTTCTTCTAATAAAATCCGAATCTTTAATTCCATACACCCTATTTGAAGAAAGTATTATTGAATGAGCACCGTTTGATGCAATAAAATAACCGGTCATTATTAGTGTAAACAATTTAAAATCTAATGGTTTACCAGAAATAATTGGAACAAAATAATTAGCAGTTTCTTTTGAAAATGAGTTTGTGATAAATTCAACTATTGTGTTAATTGATATACCAAATAAAGAAGCAATATATCCTAATAAAGTAATCGTGGGTACAATTGAAAGCACAAAAAAGTATGCCAAATGACCTGGCAATACCTTTATTTCTTGATGAGTACTTATTTGATAAATTCTTTTTAAGTAGTATTTAAGTTTACTCAACATCTTTAACTCCATTTTGCTTGTTTGTTCTCATATCTAATGTTGCTTCATTGATGATGTCTTCTAATAATTTTAAATCATTATCCCTAACACTGTATCCTAAAGCAGCTCCAAATTCATAAGGCATAGTTTTAAATTCTTTATATAATTTATGAATATATGTACTAACTTGTTTATCATTATGTCCTACTAAATAAATTAAGAATTCATTTCCATCGGTTCTAATAATTTCTGAATTTTCTGGCTGTGTTTTAAACAAGATATTCGCGGCAGCTTTTATTTGTTTATCGCCTTCTTCATGACCATAAGTATCATTAATATATTTAATATTATTTAAGTCTATGATAATTACGATTTGGGGATATAAAGTATTCATATTCCACTTTTCGATATTTTCATTTAAATAATTACGATTTTTTAAATTTGTTAAAAAATCATAATATTTCATTTTAGTATCTTTATTTATCTTTGTTGATATTCTAATTTTGTTTTTGTATTTATAATATAAATAACCAACAAAAGCAAGTCCTACTAAAACATAAATTGTTGTCAAAATAATTTCTGTAAAATTAGTTCCAGTTCTAAGAACATAATTATAATTGCTAACTCCAAGTTGTCTATTTAAGTTACCATCAATAAATCTTAAGTAACTGACAAATAAACGATTAAATGTTGAGTCCAAATTACTTTTGAATACTAATTCAGATCCCATAACTTGATTTGAATATTTATTTATAATATTCTTTAATTTAGTATTATTGTAATAATTATAAAATAAACTATCAACTGCCACCAAATTATCTTTTTTTAATAAAGTAAATATTTCGTTAGGATTATCATATGTTTTAATCGTTGCAATATTTAAACTTTGTAAGTAACTCATTAAGATGGAATTATTTAATACATAAATAGTTTTACCATATAATGAATATATTGAATTAATAACTGATTTGTTTGATTCATTAGAAACAATGTTATAATTCATTTTCATACCTGAATTAAGTGTAGTAAACTTGTTAGCTAAATTAACATATCCTAAATAGAAATCAATTCTACTATTATTGGCAACTTTATTTAAATTATCATAACTACTATATTTAGAATATTTAATATCCATTCCAGTCATTTTTGTAAAACCATCTAAATAGTTACCAGATACTCCCCCGTGATTACTACCAGATAATATTTCATAAGGTGCCATTTCTACTAAACCATATCGATATTCTTTGCTTGTTAAACTATGGATATCTGCATCTTGTAATTTTAAGCCTCTGACAAAAGCATTCATTAAATTATTATAGTATGAATCTTCAAAGTTTTCTTTAGACCAAACATTATAATACTTATTCATGATACTTAGTAAGGTATCATTTTTTTCAATTGTTAAATAATAGTAATGACGAATATCACCAAAATGATAAGCAATATTATAATTTTTTTCTAATACTAAATCTAAAGTCAAATTAAGTGGAACAATGACATAATCAAGATTAGATAATGCCCCAATTAAGTTTGGTAGATTACTAAATTGTTCAAAAGTTACATTGATTCCAGTTAAGTAATAGCTTATATATGATAAATCCGTATTAATAACGCCTATTTTTTTAGAAGCTAATTCACTAATATTATTAACAATTTTTTCGTCTTTTCCCACTAAAACATAATGATCTTCGTAAAATAAAACATCATTAGGAGATATATTAGTATCTACTTTAAGTGATACCCCTGGAGTAACTGATCCATAGCTATATGGGACAATATTTATATCTAATTTATATTTATCTTTGAAGTCGTTTATATAGTCAAAAAACACCCCTTTGCCATCTCTACCAAAGGTATTGATGTCAGTAGGAATACGAATGTCTAATAAAACATTTTTATTATCTTTAATCCATTTCTTTTCTTTTGAACTTAATTGATTAGGATCTTTAAAGATAAAGAATAAACTAAGTATTATAATAATACTTAAGATTATACTTCCAATAATTAACTTTTTTTTATCTATTTTCATATTTATCATTCCTAATATTTAGACCAAACAATGTTGGCAGATTCAGCATTTTTATATCCAACAATCGGAAATATTTCTGCTTCATCTTTCTCTTTTTTTTCAATAGTAAAATTAAAATCAAAATTAGTTTGTACTTCTTCATCAAATAAACTAATAGCTTTTAATGATGCATTTACGCCATCGCTGTTTGCAAAATCCTTCTTTAAGTATAAAATAATATAAACAATTTTACCTTTAATACTAATATCAGAATTTTCAATTCCATTCTCTTTAGCTATTGAAGTTTCATATTCTTTAATTTTTTCATCAAATATTTTTATATTTTTTATTGCCTCTAGTCTACTACCATATTTATTATTACCTTGTCCATTAAAAAAATAAATAAACATAAATCCTAAGATTAATGCAATACATATTATAGAAACAATCATCAGTATTGAAAAGACTCTATTTTCACGATAAAATTTCTTCATTTTCCACCTCTTTATGCAAATTAATTATACTATATCTAATATTTATAAGCAATTAATACTTGTTTCTTGATATAATGATTATGGTGATAATATGAATACAAAAAGAATTAGAAACAAAATGTTAAAATATGAAACAAAGTACTCTAAACATGCTTCTTATGATAAAGAAGCAATTAGATTTGAACAAATTATTGATGATATAAGACCTAATTATTTTCGTGATATTGATCGAATAATTCATTCTTTAGCCTATACAAGATATATTGATAAAACTCAAGTGTATAGTTTAAAAAATAATGATCACATAACGAAAAGAATAATTCACGTTAATTTAGTAAGTAAGGTTGCAAGAACCATTGGAAGAGCACTTAGCCTTAATGAAGATTTGATTGAAGCTGCTTCTTTAGGTCATGATTTAGGGCATGTCCCATTTGGTCATGTAGGAGAAGCAATTCTTAATAGAATAAGTTTAAAACATAATGAAGGATATTTTAATCATAATGTTCAAAGTGTGAGAATGCTCATGATTATTGAAAAGAAAAACTTAACTCTTCAAGTTTTAGATGCAATTTTATGCCATAATGGTGAAATGTTGGAAAAAGAGTATAAACCCAAATATAAAACGAAAGAAGAATTCTTAGCTGAAATTGAAGAATCATACAAAGTAGAAAACTATTGTAGTAAACTACGTCCTATGACTTTAGAAGGCTGTGTAGTCAGAATAAGCGATATCATTGCTTATATAGGCAGAGATATTGAAGATGCGATCACATTGAATTTAATAAATTTTAGTGATATTCCAGTAGAAATAACCGAAGTTCTTGGTTCAACTAATACAGAAATTATAAATACTATAGTTAATGACCTCATAGAAAATAGTTTAAATAAAAACTATTTGCATTTTTCTCATAAAGTATGGCAAGCAATTAAATGTCTGAAAGAGTTTAATCATAATAATATATATAAAAATGCCAATACAAAAAAAGACTTGGATTTTTATGAACAAGCCTTTAATAAATTATTTGATTATTACTTAAAAAATATTAATAAAAAACGAACATCAATATATAAAGATTTTTTAGTAAACATGTCTAATGATTATATTAATAATACTAGTAACCCTAGAAAAATAATTGATTTTATAGCTGGAATGACAGACAAATATTTCTTAAATGAATATAATAAATTAATCCTTTAATTTAGGAAGATCTGAATCCTTAACAATAAGTTCTTCATACTTTAATTTATTATTTCTTTTCTCAAGTAATTTTTGTTTTAAAGAAGAAGTGTCTTTTATTTCTTCTTTTTTCTTTTGAACAATTATCTCTTTAGACTTATTACTAAGTTTTATGGTTTTTATTACCTTTATTGAATCAAAAATAATTACTCCTAAAGCAGGTACTAAAACTAATAATATCCAGCCTAATCGATTAGACACTATCATTTGTACCCTTCCCAGTTGAGGAAATTTAAGGATTACTTTTCCAATTATATTATTAAATGGTACTGGGGTTCTATCTTCTGATTGATTAGCATCTCCCTTAGTATGATAATAATATCCTTCTTCATTTTTACCAACATCTACTATACGGTGCGTAATTATATATCCATTAGTACTTGGATTACTAGATATAAATGTTATTACATCTCCAACCTTCAAATCTTTAGGATTTTCTACTCTTGAATCAAAAATTACATCATAAACATTTATGTTTGGAACCATACTACCACTGATAATTGTATATAAAGAAAATTTAGGCTTATGTGATTCTCCTTTTGCGGCATATGTTTTTGACTCAAAAAAATAATAAATTAAGAAAACTGAAATTAAATGAACGGTTGGTGAAAAAGTAAGATAACCAAAATTTTTATTTTTGTCAAATAATAAATAACGTCTCTTAATTGTTTATATCGATCCTTATTACCCATTTTTATCCCTATCTTATATAAGTAATCGTAGCATAAAAAATAATGAATATCAATTTAATTGATATTCATTATGTCAAATAAAAAACCTTTTAGAAAGGCTTTTAATTTATTGGGTTAGCTACTAATTCAAAGTTTCCAGTGAATGATTTTCCGAAGTCAGCGCTTTGGTCTAATGTTTCATTTGCATAAACAAATGATACTGTACAAGTATAAGTTGTACTTGCTGCTAAAGTAATATTAGTAAATCCTGTTATTGCTGTAGGTGCAGCTGCGTTTGTTGCTGGCATTTGTGTTGAAGTAAGACTTGGAGCACCAGAACCAGTACAAGAAATAGAATAAGTTAAATCTTGGGGACGAGTAAATGTGTTTGAAACTCCCGTTGCCCATCTTAATGTAATTTTAGCTGGATAAGAAGTTGCATTACCGATTGTTATAACTTTATTAGCAATAGTTCCACCAGGCATTAGTCCAGTTGCATTAACAGAAGCACCATTATCATAACTAACAGCAACTGTTGCTGTTTGGATGTTAACAGAACTTGATGTATTACTGCTATTTATTGTAGCAGTGAAGTATGCGAATGTTGCACCTACCATAGCCACTAATAATGTTGCAATACCAATAACTGTTAATAATATAGTATTACCCTTAGATTTTCTTTCTGTGTTTTCGATTTCCATTTTTTTGTATCCTCCTTATATTGTAATTATCACACAACACAATTCGTTAGTCAATAAATATTATATTGAAAATGTCTATAATGTTTACTATTTGTCAATTACTATGATAAAATAATATTTGTGATGAATATGAAAAAGAAATATATATATATAATATCAATAATGGTTCCAGTCTTAATCTTTTTTTTGATGTCTACAATATCTAAATATATACCTTTTTTTGACGAAATATATCAAGTTTTTGATGCAAGGCATCAGTATCCAGGATTTTATATAGAATTAATGAACAGACTTAAAGAAGGAAATTTTTTTTATTCTTTTAATGGCGGTTTAGGATTTAATTTTTTAGGTACTCTAACATATTATTTAATGAGTCCTTTAAATTTATTAATGATTTTTTTTAGTGCCGCTTCATTATCTTATTTCTTTTTAATAACTATCTTAATAAGAATTGGATTATCTGGATTAACGATGGCTATTTACTTAAATAATCAAAAGAATAGTAAACCAATTTGGACAATTACATTTAGTACTGTATTTGCATTAATGGGTTTCTTATCTGGTTATTATTACAATTTTATGTGGATTGACTCAATTATAATGTTACCTCTTATATTACTTGGAATTGATAAATTAATTGAAAAAAAGAAAATTAAATTTTATATAATAAGTTTAACATTAGGTATAATATTTAATTACTATATCGGAATTATGTTATGTATATTCTCAGTCATCTATTTTATTTATAAAATTATGAGTGTAGATAATATTAAATATTTAGAAGTAATAAAAAGATTTATTCTTAGTTCTTTATTATGCGGTATGCTTTCGGCATTTGTTTTGATACCTACATATTTTGCTTTAACAGTAGGTAAAGCAAAAATATACGGTACTGATTGGATTAATTATTTTGAAATAAATCATAATGCAACTGCCTTCTTTTATAAATTAACTCCTGGATCATACAATTTGAATGATCAAAGTTATGGTCCAGCAATGGTTTATTCATCTTTATTTGCAATTGCGCTAGTTTGTTTATCTTTTTTTAACAGCAAGTTTACTTTAAAAGAAAAAATAACAACTGCTTTAATATTATTATTTTTCTATTTAAGTTTTTCATTTAATTTACTTGACTATGCATGGCAGTTATTTCAAAAACCAATATGGTGGCAGAGTAGATATTCTTTTACATTTAGTACATTTGTGATAGTTGTAGCAGCTAAAAACATGTTAAATATAGATGGATTAAAAGTCAAAGGCATTGAAAGATTAATTGTAATAGCAGTATTTTCATTGTTAATATTAGTATCAGGTTTTTTTACTTTAAACGCTACTGGCTCTGAGAATTATGATGCAAGTAGTTACTTCTTCTTGGGATTTTCGATTTTAATATTTGCCCAAATGGTCTACTTATTAGGAGATGAGAAAATTAATTGGTACTTAATTATACTTGTTTTCTTAGAATTATCCCTAAATACGTATAATGGTTTAGAAAAAACCTACTTTAATAACTCTATTAGTTCAATAAAAAAAGAAGTTGAAACTTATCAAAAACCAGTAGATTATATAAAAGATATGGATAAAGACTTTTATCGCATGGAGTTTATGCAATTAAATACTACTAATGATGGGATGTTATTTAATTATCATGGAGTTAATTTTTTCAATTCAACTAGGAATCAAAAAACGATGGATTTTTTAGAATACAAAGCTTGTATTGATGTAGATAGTGGTTGTGGAGTAAAAATGAAAAGTTTTAATCCTGCCTTAATGTCTTTATTTAACGTTAAGTATTTAATTGGGGAAATAGATTATTATCCAAAGATATATGAAAATGGAAATAAATCAATTTATCAAATAAAGAACCCTTTAGGATTAGGATTTATGGTTAATGAAAAAACCTTAAGAATTCCTGTATTTAATAATACATTTAATCAAAACATGAATAATATTTACAGTGCATTTCTAGATGAAGATATAAATTTTATAAAATATACAAGTAAAAGTGAAATTAATTATAAGTATGATAACATTAGAATAGATGATTCTGATGTATCTAATGCATTCTATAAAAAGAATAGTGGCATGCACGCGTCTGTAACAATGGAGTATACAAGTAAAGGTAATTATCTATTGTATCCAGAAGATTTATTTAAAAAATCAAATTCAATATTTATTAATGAAAAAGTATATAGTAAAAACAAAGGTGGATTTATCTATTTAAGAGAAGGAGATACATTAAGGGTAATTATTGAAATTAAAGATTCACCTATTTCTGAAGAAGATTTTTATTTCTATTTGTTTGATCTTGATTTATATGAATATTCTGTTAATGAGTTAGATTTAATTATGGAAATAAATAATAATTCTAAACATTTAATTGAAGGAAAAGTTACTGCTACAAAGAATAGAAGTTTATTATTCACTACTATTCCATATGAAGAAGGAATGGTTGTAAAAGTAGATGGTAAAGTTGTTACTCCTAGTAAAGTTTTTGACACTTTTGTAGGAATTGAGTTATCTGTTGGAGAACATCTTATTACAATTGATTATTTTCCCCAAGGATTAAAAGAAGGTTTAAGTATTAGTGGTTTAGGTATAGTTATTGGTGGATGTTATTATTTTTATAAGAAGAAGGTGGTTAAGTGAAACTTAGTTTAATAATTCCTTGTTATAATGAAGAAGAAAGTTTAGAAAAATTATATAAAGAAATAGTAAATTCATTTAAGAATATTCAATATGAATTATTATTTGTTAATGATGGAAGTAAAGATGATACAAGTAAAATTATCAAAAAATTATATAAGGAAGATCCAGATCATGTTAAAGGAATTAATTTTAGTCGTAATTTTGGTAAGGAATCGGCTATATATGCTGGCATAGTTAATGCTTCAGGTGAATATACTGCGATTATCGATGCAGACCTACAACAACACCCTAAATATGTTTTTGAAATGGTAAAATACCTAGATGAAAATGAAGATGTTGATCAAGTAGCAATGTATATAAGTAATAGAGATACTAAAACATTAAGAAGTAAACTTTCTAATATTTTTTATAAAGCTATTGATTTCTTGAGTGATACAGAGTTTAAAATGGGTGCGAGTGATTTTAGAACATTTAGAAAAAATATTCGTGATTCAATAAAAGAAATGAGTGAAGTTAATCGTTTTTCTAAAGGGTTATTTTCTTGGATAGGTTTTAATACTGTTTATCTTCCATATGAAGTTAAAAAAAGAGAAAGTGGTAAAAGTAAGTTTAGTTTTAAAAAATTAGTTAGATATGCTTTAGATGGTTTTATAGGATTTAGTACTAAACCACTTAAATTTATTACTTATTTAGGAATAATTTCTACTATAATTGCATTCATCTATTTTATTATAATTATTGTTCAAAAACTATTTTTTGTAGTTGATGTTAGTGGATATTCTTCAATAATGGCAGTAATACTATTCTTTTCTGGAGTTCAAATAATAAGTATCGGGATCTTGGGAGAATATTTATCAAAGACTTATTTAGAAGCAAAAAAAAGACCTATCTATCTTGAAAAAGATAAAATAGGTTTTAAAGATAAAACTAATATTCTTTAATATCATTAACTAAATATTCTTTTGAACTATAAGAAGTATGTAACCATGCTTCTTTTTTTATTTCTGGTTTGTTTTTTATATAATTATAAAAATCTTTAATTTCTTCATTGTCATGAGGAAATTTATTTGTTGATTCTAAATCTTTCTGATAAAGGCTTTTTATTCTTTCTTTTCTTATTAATTCTGATTTATTAATTGGTGTTAGAGGTTGTCCTCCTCCACCAACACATCCACCTTCACAATTCATTACTTCGATGAAGTTATAATTTGATAACTCATCTTTCATTGCTTCAAGGTTTAAAATCCCATGAACAACAAGTATTTTTATTTCTTTTCCCAGAATATTTAATGTTGCTGATCTAGCTCCATCATAGTTTCTTATATTCTCTAGAGTATAAAAAGATGGTTTAGGATTAGTGCCAGTAAGTTTATAGTATAGAGTTCTAAGGGCTGACTCCATAACTCCACCAGTATTGCCAAATATTTGACCTCCACCTGAAGCTGAACCTAATACAGAATCAAATTCTTCATCTTGTAGCATTTTAAAATCTATCTCACACTCACGAATCATCATTGATAATTCACTTGTTGTGATTACATAGTCAACATCAGATATTTCCGGTCTACTAATTTCATATTTTTTTGCAGTACAAGGAGTTAGGGCAACATGAATTACTTTGTCATTATCAATATTATTTAATTTACAAAAATATTTTTTGACAGCTGGACCCTGCATACCAATTGGACTTTTAGTTGAAGATAATAATTCTAATTTATCAGGATGAAACATTTCGGCATATTTAACCCATGCTGGACAGCAACTTGTAAACATTGGAAATGGTCCATTATTATTTATTCTTTTTATTAACTCATCTGTTTCTTCCATAATAGTTAAATCAGCTCCAAAGGTTGTGTCAAAAACATAATCAAAACCTAGTTTTTTTAAAGCTGCAACCATTTTACCAGTTACTATTTCTCCTGGTGCAAAGCCAAACTCATCACCAAGAGCTACTCTTACTGCAGGGCTTGTTGATACTATTAATGTGTAATCAGTGTCATTTAAATAATTTAGAACAGTTTTATAATTATATTTAGGAATTAAAGCCCCTGTAGGACAATTCATGATACATTGTCCACAGTTAACACAAATCGGATTGTTTATCTTAGTTTGATCATATATTATTCCTACTTTTGTTTCGCATATATTTTTACAATTTCCACAACGAATACATTTTTCTTCTATTCTAGCAATACTAGGATTATCTTTATCAATCCATACTCTGGTGTTATTTTCCATTAATTCTCCTTATAATAAAATGTTTATTTATAAATATTAATTATCTGGTTCATCAATTATCATTTTTAATTCATTATCTTCTTCACTGTCAAGATCACTATCAGCATTTACTTCTTTTTCTAACTCAGCTGGTTTTTCAGAAACGGCTTCCTCTTTTTTATTTTCTAGAGCTGAGCCTAATGTCATATTTGAATTGGTGATTGTTTCAAGATTTTCAATTTCTTTTTTCTTTTCTAATTCTTCATCAGTTTTTCCCTTTTTATCTTTTGAATCGATTATATAACCAATCAAAGAAAAAACAAGGATAACTGCTATTACTAAAAACCAATAATAATTTTTTGCAAAAAATTCAATCATCCTTATTCTCCTTACTTAATTTCTATATTTCCACTTGTAGGATATATTTGTATAAAAGTATTTCCATCATTAACAATTAGTTCTTTTCCATCTTCAGTTTTATAAATTGTTTGAGCACTTCTTGATGACTTTTCCCAAGTTATTGGAGTAGATATTCCGTTAGAAATGTAAACTCCTTTACCTGTACCAATATTTTCTATATCTTGTCTTCCTTTATCTTGATTATCACTTAAATCATGATTCTTAATAGCGTAGGCAATTATATTTTTTACTGTATATTGTTTATCAGTTACATAATCTTTATGTGATTTACCTTTAGTTGATCTTAAGTATAAGCCTAATTCTGCATCATATTTATAATCTACTGTCATATAATTTGAATATTTAATACTTACTTCATTTGCACTAGTTCCTTCATAAGTATAATTATCTATGCTGTAATTTAGAAGTAATTCTTTATTTGTTTCTCTTCTTGATACTTTAACTTCATTCATGCTTTTCATACTAGTAAACACTGTATGTTCTGTCGCGACATTTAATTTTTTATCTCTAAAGTACCAGCTGCTTCCAGATAGTTCTGTTACTCCTAACTTTGTAATATCAGATCCAGCTTGAGGGCTTTCTCCAACATGAACATAAATCGCATCGTTTTCTAAAGCATAGTCTAAATAATAATGTCTTGCGCTTCTTATTGAACCAATTCTTCCAGTATTGGTATCTCTGAATAAAGCCATCATTCTAGTAATTCCACCTTCAACGATTAATTCATAAACAATGTAAGCATCTTGTAATCCTGATTGAAGTGGTCTAGCTACATCGATGTTATTAATCATAACAGCATATGGTCTAGTTTTCTTTGTTTCATCTATAATTTTTAATTTTCTTTCTTCTTTTTCTTCTTGTTTGCTTGAACTACTTACATCGTCTTTTGGCTTTTCTTTTCCACAACCAGTAAGTAAAGTAATCGCGAGTAGCCCAATAAATAATTTTTTAATCATCGTTAACATCTCCTATTATCATTTTATCATATTTAAATTATTCTTTCTATATATTAATCTAGTTATTTTAAAGTGTTTTCAATTACACCATAAGTTTTATTAATTGTTCTTGTGTATTCTTGATCCATCATTTCAAGATCTAAATAATAAGCATAGAAAATATTTAATGCATCAAGTACTCCATCAATTACAACACTAAGATTAGGAAATAAGTTTACTAAGTAATTTTTTGCTTTAACTGTATTATTAACATCACTTTTATCCTGATAATCTGAGAGGATAACTAATACTTTAGCAAAAGTATCTTCATTATCAAAAGAATTGATTAATATTTTATTGTTGTAGAAAAATTTAAACATAACCATGCTTATTTCTTCTTTTACCTCTTTTAACTCCGGTCCTATTTTTCCATTTAGTAAACTATTTGGTAACAAACTATTATTCTTTAATAGTTCCAATTTTATTAATTCACCAGTTTTCTTTATTAAATCTGGCCCTTTTAAAAAAGATTTATAAAATGAATAATGGCCAAACATTGAACTATAATAACTATTAATAGTTGTATCATTAGTCATCATTGAAGTTAAACTTTTTTGTTTAGTTTCTTGGTTAATTAAAGTAATACCTAAATGATCTGATTCGTGTCCAAATGATTCAAATACTAGTGGTGAAAATAGCCTATAAGCTTCTTCAAATTGAAATGGATCAATTTTTTTAGTTGAATATATTTTTACATATGAATAAAGTCTTAGTAAGTTAAATTCATCCATAGGTAAATTAAGAATATTTTTAATATCATCGATTATTTGAAGTTCAAATTCATTTAGTTTATTTCTTGTTTCATCACTTATAATAATTTTTGCATCATTTACAATTAAATTTGAAAAGTCTGTAATGTTTTTAATTTTAAAATTATTTTGTTTTTTATATAAACTATATCGGTTAGCTTTTATCATATTTACTTTGTCATTTAAGGCCTTAATTATTTCCGGTGAATTCTTTAATGATTGATCAGTTAATAATTCTTTAATTAATGATGATAGAGCCTCTTCAGTACCAATTGATTTTATTCTTTCTAATGTTGCATCCACTTGTTTTGAATGCATAATAACTAGTCCTTTTTGATTCATATATTCAATATATTCACTTGATATAATTTTAAATTCAGAGACTAAAGAGCCATCATTAGGATTTGAGTAAAACTTCAATTTAAAATCAGTTACTTTCTTAAGTAATTCATTAAATTTATCTAGATCAACTAATTGAATTGGTCTTATTTTTTCACATAGTTCTTTTAATTTTTCTTCTATATCATTTATTCCTACCGGACTATTATTGGGAATTAATGTTAATTCTATATCAGGTTTTTCTTCTTTATCAAATGCAAACTCTTCATTGGTTTCAATTAACAAGGCAAATAATTTACCTATTTGACTTAAATCATTTAAATTATTAAATGCCACTAAAACTCTAATAGAATTTTGTAATTCAATCATTTTTTGATCACTTTGAATACTATTTATAAATTTTAATGCTTCTTTTTGAATTTGATTTTTAAATTTAGAAAGTAACCCATTTGGGATATTTATGTCTCTATTTTTTCTAGCTAAAGTAATTGCATTTTTTTGAACATAAAATTCTGTTTCATCTAAAATGTTTAATATTTGGTGATGATCTCTAATTTCTGGGACATTATCAATACTAGCTTTTAATTTACCAAAGTCGAGCATTAATTCCTTATAAGATTTTCGATTTAATTCGGAGTTTTCTTTTATCATTTTAGTAGCTTCAATTAATGTTTTTATTCTATATTCAATTAATTCTACTTTTCCTGGTCCTTCAATATAATTTTTATATAGGCTTTGAAGACGATAATATTCATTATAAATAGAAGCTATTTCATTTGGGGTTGCACTAACCCATTTAAATTTTAACTCACTTAATTTATTTTTAATTTCTTCATATAATGGGCTATTAATAAAGTTTAGACTATGATTATTCATTTCTGTCATAAAAGTATCAGCGTCAGACAAAAAAATATTAGCTCTTCTTTCATCTAACTTATATTCTTCTAATAAATCTTTTTTTATTTCTTTTTGTTTTTTACCAAATAATTTATCAAGAAAAGACATAGTCCACCTCATTAACATTATATCATTTTAATTTATAAATAAACATTATACGGAATATACTTTACAATTATTGTTTAGAATTAATTTTCTTAAAATGATCAACAGTTTTTCTTTCATAATAACTAATTTCACCACTAGGTAATACTAAAGTTCTTTCAATTCCTAAATTATCAACAAATTCTGGATTATGAGAAACAATTAACATAGTCCCTGGAAACGTTTTAAAGGTATCTGCAATTATTTTTTGTGTCTTGGGGTCTAAATGGTTGGTTGGCTCATCTAGAACTAAAAAATTGGCCCCTTTTAGGGATAATTTAGCTAAGGCAACTCTACTTCTTTCGCCGGGAGATAAAACACTTACTTTTTTATATACATCATCATTATAAAATAAAAATCTACCTAAAACATTTCTTAGCTGATTAATGGATATTTTAACATCAGAAAAATTATCAATAATCGTTTTATTATTATCAAGAAGTTCATGTTCTTGAGCATAGTAACCTATTTCTGTTTTTTTACCAAATTCAATCGTTCCAGAGTTGGGAGTCAAATTATTAATAATAAGTTTTAAAAGGGTGGATTTACCAATTCCATTGGGTCCAACAATTAAAAACTTTTCTCCTCTAAATAATTCAAAAGTAAGATTATTTATTAAGTAGTTTGATTGATCATCATCATACTTAAAACAAAGATTAGTTACCTTTAAAGGTATACTAGAGTCTTCTTTATTCATAGTTAATTTTATTTTGGCTTCTTTTGATACTGGCTCCATTTTAATTTTATTTTCTTGTAATTTTTTTAATTTTTTTTCTCGATCTTGGGCCATTCTTTTTCTTTTACCTGAAG
Organism: uncultured Muribaculaceae bacterium; assembly: GCA_964542795.1. Lineage (GTDB taxonomy): Bacteria > Bacillota_I > Bacilli_A > RF39 > UBA660 > JAAZHN01. The sequence goes on along the minus strand of CAZIUX010000003.1, from coordinate 1,719 downwards.
AGTTAGAGTATAAATTAACAACGGCCTTTAATTTGTTTTCTTCTCTTGTTTGAATTTCGTATTGGTTGAGAATAGTTTTTTCTCTTGAATCAAGAATTTTTTTAAATTTAGCATAGTTCCCATCAAACAATTCAACTTTTTTTGTTATATTATCAAATTTCATAGTTTTTGTTGTCACTTTATTTAAAAAATCAATGTCATGAGAAACAATAAATACATTTCCATTGTAACTATTTAGATAATTAATAACATATTCTTTACTTTCTTCATCTAAATGATTTGTTGGTTCGTCAAGAAGTATTATCTCTGGTTTAGAATAGAGTAATTTTGCAAATGCTATTTTAGATTTTTGCCCACCAGATAATGTGCTTAATTTTTGATCAAGCATTTTATCATTTATATTCATTCCACTTATAATTTTAAGAAGTGTACTTTCCGCACCATATTGATCCCAGTAATCAAGTTTTTTATTTATTGAATCAATTTTATTGTAGTATTCTTTTAATTTGTGTTCGTCTTTTTCTAAGGCTATATTTGTATAATATTCTTGAAGTTCTCCATTTAGTTTTTCTATTGGTCTTGTCATTAGTAAAAAATCTAGGACGGTTATGTCCTTAGATGGTATTTCTTCATCTATTACTTGTGGCAACCAATCTACTCTTGTTCCTTTTTCTAAGATTATTTTGCCATCATCAGGCTTTATTTTACCCATTAGGATTTTAAAAAATGTACTTTTTCCAGAACCATTTACCCCTATAATACCAATTTTATCTTTAGTACCGATAGATAAATTAACGTTTTCAAATAATATTTGGGTTCCAAATGACATCGATAATTTTATTAGTTGCATGATTAATCTATCCTTTCTTCCTAAAAATTCATCCTAAATAATATATCATTATTTGTTTAATAAAAAAAGAGGTTACCCTCTTAATCTACTAGTTCTAAACGAACCATTAATGCATCGTCACCAATTCTTGGTTGTAATTTAATTATTCTAGTATATCCACCATTTCTAGTTTCATACTTTTTATTTAATTCATTAAATAATTTATCGACTGTGTTCTTATCATTATGAAGGAAAGCTAAAGCCTTTCTTCTAGATACTAGATCATTTTTCTTACCATAAGTAATCATTTTATCAACGAATTTACGGCATTCTTTAGCTCTAGCATCAGTCGTAATCACATGTCCTATATTAATGACGTCTTTTGTAATACCAGCAAGAATGCTTCTTCTGATACGTGATTCTCTTCCTAATTTTCTATACATTAGTTGCATCATTAAAATTATAACCAAACCTTGTTCACAAAATTCGATCATAAAACACAAATTTAATTGGTAAGTCATCTTGACAAATTGGAAATATAGTGTTATTGTAAATATAGCCAATTAAAGGAGGGTTGTAAACACTATGATTGGAGAAAATATTTTAGAAGCATTAAAAGAAAAAAACATGCTACAAAAAGAATTGGCAAAAAGAGTGCATATTACTGAGGGGGCAATGTCTAGATATATTTCTGGCGAACGAAATCCAAATCCAGAAACACTTGCGAATATTGCAACTGCATTAAATACAACAACAGATTATTTATTAGGTATTGAAAAAAGCGATTTTGATTTTGGGAAAATTAAACGTATGATTGGAAGAAATTCTTCGAAGATGAGTAACGAAGATAAAAGAGAGTTAATCAATATGCTTTTTAAGGATGATTAAAT
>CAZIUX010000002.1:0-25933 GCA_964542795.1 uncultured Muribaculaceae bacterium | reverse complement strand
TTCAAATGGTAAAATGCTCGTTTCATATGTACTAATCTTTCTTGATAATTCAATCGTTTCTAATTTATCAAAACATGCTACTGGTCTAATTACTGGTATTTTAACTACTTCATTAATTACTCTTAAACTTGAAACGGTTTGAGACGCTACTTGACCAATTGATTCTCCATTAATAAGCATATAGCATCGATATTTATTTGCTATTTTTTCGCTTATTCGGTACATCATTCTTCTTAAAATAATTACTAAATAATCATGCGGAATGTTTTTATATATTGCTTCTTGAATCTCCGTTAAATTTATAACATGAAGTTTAATATCATTACCATATTCGCTTATAATATCTCTTAATTTAATTACTTTTTCTTTAGCTTTAATACTTGTATGAGGAGGACTTTCAAAATAAATTGCATCTAAGCTTACCCCGCGTTTTAAAGCGAAGTATCCAGCAACTGGAGAATCAATTCCTCCACTTAACATTAATAATCCTTTAGATGAAGTACCAACTGGTAACCCTTTAGCGCCTTCAATTTCTTCAAAATAGATATAAGTAAAATTTCGTCTAATTTCGATATATATTGTTAGACTTGGATTGTGAAGATCAACTTTAATGTTATCAATCTTTTTTAAAACAAACCCACCAATCAGGCGGCTAACTTCTGGACTGAGAATTGGGTAATCTTTATTACTTCTTTTTGTTTCAACTTTAAAAGTACTAAACGTTTTATCATTTAGTAACTCAAATACACTTGAATTTATAGCATCAAGATCAGTACTTGGTAATTCATAACCAATAGTTATGATATGTATTCCAAAGATTTTTTTAATCTTATTAATTACTTCATCAAAATTATCATATTCTGGAATAACAAACATTCTTGACCTATCAGAAATAATTTTCACATTGTCATTAATTAGTTTTCTTCTAATATTATTTTTTAATATCTTAATAAAATAATTTGTGTTATCTTTTTTTGTAGTTAATTCTGCATATTTTATAATAATTAATTTTTTCATTTCTCACCAAATTCGATAAGTTTTTTAATTGCTTCATCAAAATAATTTAAGAATGTATTTATTTCATCATTTGAAGTCAAATGAGAAAGACTAATTCTTATTGTTGACATTGCAAGTTTTTTATCATTTGTAAGTGCATATACGGCATTACTCATCTCGCCTTTTGAGCAAGCCGTGTTAGATGAAACATAAATATCATATTCTTCTAAATAATGAATTAATGTTTCAGGTTTTATCTTAGGAATGCTTATATTTAATATATGTGGAATAGAATAATTTGTTTTATTAATTACTATATCATCATATTTTGATAAATATTTACATATTTTATCATTATATTTTTTTACTAATTCTTCTTTTTTATTTTGGCTTTCTAGAGCTAACCTTAAAGCTTTTGATAAAGAAACTATAAGTGCTGTATTGGGAGTTCCTCCAATAATATTGTCTATATCAGAACCATAAACAAAAGGTTTCATTTTTATTTTGTCACTCTTATATAAAACAGCAATGCCCATAGGTCCATAAAATTTATGTGCAGTAAATGTTGCCAAATCGACATCATTTAAATTAATATTTACTTTCCCCATTCCTTGAGTAACATCAGAATGAAAAATAGTATTAGGATTTTCAATTTTAATAAATTGTTTAATTAATTTAAGTGGTTGTCTAATTCCTACTTCACTATTAACCCCACAAATACTTACTAATACAGTATCTTCTTTTATTAATTTTTTTAAATCATCGAAATCAATTAGTCCTTCAGAATTATTTTTAACATAGTCAATCTTATAACCAATTGATTCAAGATAATTCATTATTTTGTATATTGATGGATGTTCTAACTTAGATGTAATAATATGTTTTCCCAGTTTTGGATTAGCTAAACATGTATTAATTATTGCAATATTATTTGCTTCTGTTGCCGAAGAAGTATAAATTATTTCATCTTCTTTAATATGAAGTAATGATGCAATTTGTTTTGTTGCTTCAGAAATTAAATTGGAAGATTTAACTCCCAATTTATGTATAGAATTTGGATTACCAAAATATTCTTTTGATACTTTATTAAATGACTCTAAAACATCAGGATTAACTTTCGTTGTTGCAGAGTAGTCTAAATAAATCATATATAAATCACCTAGTTAATTATATAATGCTTTAGGCTTAAAATAAAGAAAAAGAATAGTTTAACTATTCGTAAATATTTCTTTATTTATGTAAACTTCTCGAGTATTGTAAAGCAGACTTACTTTGATGTGCAAGATATTTTTCTATAAAATGATTTATGGTTTGAAATCCTAATAGTCCAGTTCCAACTGTTAAACCAAAATATGCTAGTAGTTCTAGTTGATATATTTCATCATTGTTTGAAACGCTAAGTGAGCACAATGCACATATTCCCATAACAGCATATGATGCAATGCCAATAGCAGTTATGTATTCGTCAAATTTACTATTTTTTTCATGCTCTTTAGCTTTTTTTTCTAGATACTCATCTATTTGATCAATGCTAATACTTAATCTATTTGATTCGTCTATATAGTTTTCTTTGAACTCTTTTAATGTGCGATTATATGTTTTTATTGCAATTATACTATGTTTTTTCTTTTCCTTATTCATATCTAAAAATCCCTTCTTGAGTTGTTATTTTAATACAATTATTAATTATATGCAAATTTAGGGCTCCTTTTTCAAATAATAATATAAAAAAATCGAAATATTTATACTATTATAAAATTATAAAATATTTAGAATTTGTCTATATAAAATTCAATTTTTTTGTAGCTGTTTTTTTTTATTTATTTCTATAGCGTATAAACTTGCATCATAATACTGTGATGCCATGGTTTTTTCTTTAATATATCTAACAAATTCAGAAGATAATGTTGAAACAGAGATGACTCCAAATATTGCCGAGAATATTTTAAACATTGAAATAATTGGTTCAACCTCGTATTTATTAGGTTTAGGTACATAATTAATTAATAAAGATAGTCCTAAAAAACCAAGACCAATTAATATTTTTTCTGTATCTAAAGAGCTTTTTATTTCATGTTCAATCGATTTAGCATAAAGATATTTATCTATTTCTTCAGTTTTATAATATCTTCTTCCATAATTTTCATCCATTATATAGTTGCTATTTCCACCTCTTAAAGCACGATTATATCTTTCAATTGCTTTTACACTATATTTTTTCATTCTTTTTAACCTCACCCATATATTTGCCATATTCAGCATCAATACTTAATTGAATTTGTTTTGTATCTTTATGCTTCTTTTCATAATATATTGTTTTTCCAGTATATATTAAAGAAGATATAGATCCCAGTGTAGATAAAAATACTGAGGCAGTATCAAAATAATCAATAATTTTGTCTAGGCTTTGATCATAAAGTTTATTTAGAAAAAAATGTACAACATATAGAATACCAGATAAATATAAATATTTTTTTGCATTTTCATTAGCGTTCTCCATAGATTCATCATATGATTCAAGTAAGTAATCAGTTTGTTCAATATAATAATCAAAATCTTCTTTATAATTATCTGTATAATCATCTAAATTATACTTTATTTTGGTTTTCTCTATTTTTTTTATTTTATGTAATTTCATACATTCCCCTTTTTTGACTTGATAATATACCACATTTAGTTAAAAAAGGCAAATTTGAAAAAAGTTATATAATATAAATGATTATATTTTATTTTAAAAAAATAAGAATATATTTATCAATATTCTTATTAATTAAGCATTTATTTAATATCTATTAAGACATTCTTTGTCATGTAAAGAGTTAATTTTTCTAATAATTTTGGATCTTCAACCTCAATCAAATCATTTCCTTCAAAATATAATATCTTTGAATTTTTTAAATTATTTAAATCAATAAATAAAAAATATTTTTCCTCTTCATAGTCTAAGATATTACATACCTGATATTGAACATCATCTTCGAGGGTAACAAAGTCACCAAGTTCTATACTATTTTTCATAAGACTCCAATAATTTTTTATGAATTCCCGGCTCAACTATGTTAATCGCACTTATAGAATTTTCTAAAGAAGCACGATAATTACCTCTCATAAAGAAATTTTCCGCTTTAATTAAGCCTACTTCTATTTCTTTATTTATTGATCGATATCTATTACCATAAATAATCGCCGATTCTGCCATATAAGCTGTTCTTGTTGCTTCTTTGGCAGTTAGAAATAGTTTTAACACGAGGTCTCTTGCCGTATCTACTCTTGTGTTTAATGTTTTCATTGATATAGGTTTTGCTTCTAATTCTTTTATTACTTCAATAATAGCCTCTTCAGTTTCAGAAAGTTCAATATAGTAGTTTTTAGGTATGACAGGCAATTTAAAACTATATATTTTTCTTTTTGCTTGTCGATAAATATCCTTAATTTCATCTAATTGTTCTTTTGCCCTTAACTCATCATCTTTTAAACTTCCAATAGTTCTTAAAGCTACTTCTAGGCGATCTTCAATTTTTATAGCTCTAACATTTATAAGTTCCATTTCTTTACATAGTCTTGAATAAGCAAAAGATTTGTTTCTATAACTATCTATAACCGAATCATAATCATTAATTGTCTCTTTTAATTCAGTATTTAAGATATCAACTATTTTTATTTCTTCATCTGTTAAGTCAAAACTATATTGTAATTCTTTAATCCCTTTTGTTAAATCAAATAATACTTTTGCTAATTTAGTTGTTTTAACTCCTATAGTGCGAGCATAATCATCAAAATCTTTTTTTGCAAGTTTTTCTTTTTCAAAATCGTTATATAAACTATCAAAATATTCAATCATAGTTTTCAAATCAAATGTTGAATCTTCTAAATTAAGAACCTTTAAACGATCAAAAATATCGGCAATTTTCTTTTCAGCTTCTATAATGTTTTGTTCAAGATTTAAAAAATCTAAGTTAAAATTTGCTTTAGTCATTCGATTATAAATTGCCTTTATATCGTTAATTTTTTTTGGAATTATTGTTTTACCCATTGCAATAATACTAGGAGATTCTTCAATAACCAGTTTTAAATTGCCAATCGTGTCATCTAATGCTTTAACAATCTTGCCTATTTCATTAATACTTTTGTTTTCCATAGATATTTCAAAAGCACTGAATAGTTTATCAATGTTTTCAAATTGTAATTCAATTGGATTAGTAACCATCTCAAAGACATTTTTATTTTTATTAAATTTAGTCAATATTTCTCTATATTGTCCTTTTAGTTTAGTTACAATTTCCCTATTTTTTTCTTCACTTAAAGATATTTCTTTTATTTCTGTTAATAAAGTAATACTTCTTTGTTTAATATAGTTTATATCTAGTTCTATTTTAGCTAGTTTTTTTTCTAGTTCTTTATATTTATGATCTTCAAATAATTCATCTAATTCAATTAATTCATTAGTTATTTTTGGTAAATCATCTTCCTTAATCGAACTAAATCTTTTTTTAAATTCTTCATAGATGCTTTTTAATTCATCATTGGTAATTAAATTCTCTACTTTTTTTAATTCTGATAGAATCGATGAAGACACGATTAAATTCTTATCTCGTTCTAAATTAGTTAGTATAATATGATATTTTTTCTTTTGATGACGATTGATTAAATACAAAGTTAAAATAATGACTCCTGCCATTATAATCAAGTAAGTAATTCCTAATAAGGTAATTAAACTATCGCCCATACTACTTCTCACCTACTATAAATATAACATAATTTGTAAATTATAGTATTAATTTTACATAGTAATTTACTTATTTAAGTAAACTTTTATCACTTAATTGATTTGACATATTTGTATTTTAATGTATAATTATAAATGCGAATGAAAAAGGCAGAATTATTAATGAATTATAATGTGTTAGTTGCGAAAAGCTAAATTAGTAAGTAAGGTCTGCCCTTAGTGAAAATTACAAAACTAACACCCTATAAGTAGTTTATAATAATCCTCATTTATTCTTAGAAATGGAGGTATTAATATGGCAAGATATACTGGTCCTGCTTATAAGAAAGCTCGTCGTGTTGGTTTTTCTTTATTAGAAACTGGTAAAGAATTAGCTCGTAAACCTTTTGTTCCTGGAATGCATGGAAATAAAAGACAAAAAAAAGCTAGTGATTACGGAATTCAATTAAATGAAAAACAAAAATTAAGATTACTATATGGTCTTAATGAAAGACAATTTAGAAGAACTTTTGAAGATGCTGTTAAAATGAAAGGCATTACTGGTGATAACTTCTTCAAGTTACTTGAAAGTCGTTTAGATAACGTTGTTTATCGTTTAGGATTTGCTAAAACAAGAAGAGGTGCTCGTCAAGTTGTTAATCATGGTCATATCTTAGTAAATGGAATTAAAGTTGATATTCCTTCTTATAGAGTTAAACCTGGAGATGTAATTAAAGTTAAAGAAAATTCTCAAGATCATCCAGCAATTAAGGACGCTATAGCAAGTACTTTAAATCGTCCAGCTTATGTATCATTTGATGAAACTAAGCTTGAAGGTGTTTATGTAAGATTACCTGAAAGAACTGAATGTAATCCAGAAATTAATGAATCATTAATCGTTGAATTCTATAACAGATAGTAATAATTTTAAAAAAACAATTCTTAAGAATTGTTTTTTTATTGTAATTCACTCTCTAAATCATAATCATCCATGTCAAATATTTTCAGTTTTTTCAAAATATATTTTACCAATATTATTAAAATAGAAATAATTGGTGTTGCAAGGAGCATTCCTAACATTCCATAATAATAGCCGAATACTATTAAACCAATTATCATTGTTACTTGGTCTAACTTCATTGTTTTTTTCATTATATAAGGAAGAATAAAATTTCCATAGGCTACTTGAATAATAATAAATATTATTAAGACAAGTATTCCAACATTAACTCCTTGAGTTAAAGCAATTATGACGGTTGGTATTCCACCAAACAATGAACCAATGTAAGGGATAACGTTTATAATACTACAGAATAATGCAAATAATATTGGAGCCTTTAAGCCCGCTATTAAAAATCCTACTAAACACATTATGAATAAGACTAAGGTCGAAATCAAAGTTCCTTTAACAAAACTATGCATTTTATTGCTGATTACTTTTATTAATGAATCTACTTCATTTTTATACTTTTTAGGAATTAGTTTTGATAAATGTTTTTTGTTATTATCGTAATTTAGAAGAAAATAAAATCCAACAAGAAGTCCAAGGAGAAATTGTCCCAAGAACGAAAATAATCCACTTACTAAACTAATAAAATTTTTAGGTAAATCAATTACAAAGTTATTACCTATCGCATTAATTACATTAGGAACTTCTCTTTCAATATTACTAATATCTAGTCCATCAATATTTTTTAATTTATCAATTATTTGATAAATTATTATATTACTTTTAGCAATTATATCTGGAATAATTTTAGTTAAGTCTTCTATTTGTTCCATTAAGGTTGGAACTAACATTAAGAAGAAGACAATAATAAATAATATAACTAAGAAATACACTAAAACAGTTCCATATATTCTTTTTAGTCCCTTAGTTTCAAAATATTTAACTAAGGGATTTAGTAACCAAGATAAACCAATACCAATTATAACAGGGGAAATAATACTTAAAATATTTAAAAGAAAAGGAATAATCTTCAATTCTTTTAATAATACAGTAACAAGTAATAAGATTCCTATTATCATAACAAAATAAAGAATTTTTAATATTCTCCCCGAAAGATTTAGTACATGATTTATTTTTTTATAATCTAATTCTTTTTTCATTCTAATTCACTGGCAAGATCATAGTCTTCCATGTCAAATAATTTTAATTTTTTAAAAATAAATTTAGCAAATATTTTTAATAAAGATACAACTGGTGTTGCAATTACCATACCAATAATGCCAAATAAATTACCAAAGATTAATAAGCTGACGATTATAGTTACAGGGTGTAATTTCATTGATTTACTCATAATTAATGGATGTAAAATGTTTCCTTCTAATAACTGAGTAATTGTAATTACGATTAATACTAAAACCCCAATTGCACTTCCTTGACTAAAACCAACAATTATTGCAGGAACTGAACCAATATATGGACCAATATAAGGAATAATATTAGTTATTCCACAGAATAAACCAAATAATATAGGAGCCTTTAAGCCAATTAATGAAAATCCAATTAAATTAAGTAAAAATAATATTGAAGATGATAATAAAGTTCCTTTAACAAATCTATGTAATTTAGAATCAACTACTTCAATTAATAACTTGCTTTCCTTTTGATATTTTTTAGGAATTAGAGAAAATAAATGTTTATTTGCTCCATCAAAATTTAATAATAAATAGAAACCAACTAATAATCCTAAAACAATCTGACCTATTCCTGAGAATAAGCCACTTACCATTTTGACAAATGATTCAGGAACACTTACCATCAAAGTTTTTCCATACTCAGAGATTGAGTTAAATACTCCATCTCTTATTTCAGTAATATCTAATCCTTCAATATTCGCTAAATCATCAAAAATGTTATTTAAAGTCCAATTAGCGTCCGCGACTATCTTGGGAATCATATTGGATAATTCATTTATTTGTTCAAATAATATTGGAATTATTGACCAGAAAAACAATACAACTATTAAAATTAATGCCACAAAGACGATTATTGTTGCCATGATTCTATTCATACCTTTTTTTTGAAAATATGAAACTAAAGGATTTAATAACCAAGCCGCAACTAGCCCAATAAACACTGGAGATATAACAATTAAAACATTTAAAATTATTGTATATATTTTCCACTCTTTAAGTAATATTGTACCAAATAATACTATTGCTATAATAATAACAATATATAATATTTTTAATATTCTACTTGATAAATGTAAAACTTGATTAAGTTCTTGTGTATTAACGCTTTCTTTTACAATATTCTTTTCTTTCATATACCCTCACCTATACTAATTATACTATATTTTTAAAAATAATTATATTTTATAATTTATTTAGTCTTTCTTTTAATGTTGTTTTTCTATTTTCTGAATAATTATTATTAATTGCAGAACTTAATGATTTATATTCACCAATTAAAATTAAACTTTTTTTTGCTCTAGTTACACCAGTATAGATTAATTTATTATATAACATTCTTGAATAATTAGAAGTAATTGGCATGATTACATGATTAAATTCACTTCCTTGACTCTTATGAATACTAATTGCATAAGCATGTTTAATATTAATTAAATCATCTCTTTTATAAGAAACAATAACTCCATCAAAATTAGCTTCGAGAATTTTTTTATTGTCATGGACATTAATTCTTTTTATTACTCCAATATCACCATTATATACGTTATTAGTAGAATCATTTACAAGCTGAATTATTTTGTCTTTTTCACGGTAAATAACATCGCCTATTTTGATTTCTATTTTATCATCACTCTTTGGATTAAAATGTTCTTGTAACAAGACATTTAAATTATCAATACCATTCTCCCCTTTATACATAGGGGCTAAAACTTGAATATCATCTTCAGTTAATGATTTCTTTATTGATAAATCACAAATTTGTTTAATATTTTCTTTTATTCTAGAACTGGATGACTCAATGAATCTAAAGTCATCTTTTAAAGAGAAGAATTCATCAGATATATTTCCATCTTTAATTTCTTTAGCTAAAAATGGTATATATGAATTAGCGCTTTGACGATATATTTCTTTTAAAAATACTGATTTAAATTCATTTGAACTAATTAAATCTGAAAGGGTTAAACCTGCCCCTACACTTGGCAACTGATTTTCATCTCCAACAAATATTATTTGGCAATTATGACTAATTCCTTTTAGTAAATTATTAAATAAATATGTATCAACCATACTTGTTTCATCAATAATAACTACTTTTGGTTGATGAGGATTATTCTCATTATAACCAAATGTGTTATCGTCTTTATTCCACTTTAAATAACGATGAATAGTTTGTGATCCACACTTTGTTGCTTCAGCCATTTTCTTACTTGCTCTTCCAGTAGGCGCTAGTAAAACTATCTTATTAACATCTTCTTCTTTATACCAATCATTAACTAGACGAAACATTTTTACAAGTCCATTTATGATTGTTGTTTTCCCTGTTCCAGGTCCACCCGTAATGATTGTAACGCTGTTTTCTAAAGCAGACTTAATTGATAATATTTGTTCATCATTATATTTTACTTTTATCTCTTTTTCAACTTCTTTAATTAATTCATTAAACTTTGAAACTTTAAATTTCTTTTGACTATTTATTTCTTTTAAAGAATTTGCTATATATATTTCCATATCATAGTTATCTTTTAAATAGTATTTTTCTTTTTCAATAGTTATCTCTTTATTATTTAAGGAAAGTAAGATACCTAAATATTCAGATTCTTCTAAAACTATTCCAAAGTTTTCATGCAAATATTTATATATTTCTTCTTTAGAAGAATATATATCTCCTCGATTAAAAGATATTCTTTTTAGTGATTCAACTATGCAAGCTTTTACTCTTTTATTATCGTTTATATCGTTGTTTACTAAAAATATTTTATCTAGTTTAGGAAAATCAATTAATTCAATTAATTGATATATATTATCATTAATCATATCCATAACAAAAGATGAATATTCTTTAATCAAACTTAGTGATTCTCTAATCGAAAAACCCATTTTTTTAAGATCGATTACTAAGGTGTCTGTTTTAGAATATTCCATAATAGAATTATAAATTTGAGTGGCTTTTTTTTCTGTTATTCCATCAATTAGTAATAAATTGTTTTTTGATTCTTTGATCTTGTTAATAGAGTCTTCACCAAATTTATCAACAATCTTCTTCGCGGTTTTTTCACCACATCCTTTGATTATTGGTGATGATAAAAACTCAATTATGGCATCTTCACCCTCTGGTTCTAATTTTTCATATGAATTAGTTTGAAATTGATAGCCATACTTAGGATGGTTTGTATATTCTCCAGTTAACAAATAAGTCTCTTCTTGGTTAAAATCAGCAAAATAACCCGAAAAAGTTATCGTTTTATTAACGATATCATTTAGTTCTTCTGATGCCCATTTTACCTTGAATAATCCAACTTTATAACCGTTATTACCTTCATAAATTGAAGAACGATATTTTCCTTTTATTTCTTGCATATTACCTCTTAATAAAAAATATCATAATCTGTAAATATAAGCAAATAATTTGTTGAATTATTTGTAAGTAGAATATATAATTTGTATAAAGAAACAGGGAGGTTTTTTATGAATGAAATTAGAAGTATTGACGAATTATTGGACAGAGAATTTTCAAGTGAAGAAGAAATTGAAGAATTTGTAAGTAGCTTAAGTAAAGAAGAAAGAGTTATGATTAAGTTATATCAGGAAGAAATAGAAAGATTAAAAGCTCAAAGTAGAGATACACAATTAGGTCAATCATATACGCTTGATATTCCTGGAAATAATTAGAATGGAAAATAATAATACTAAAAAGAAAAAGCCAATTAATATTGGTACAATTGGTTATGTGGGTACGGGAAGAGAAAAAATAACATTAAAGGCAATTCAAATACTCGACGAATCCAAACCGAATAATACTCGCGATGATACTACTAGACTAGATCAAGGTAAACCTTATATATTTAAAATAAACTAAAAAAATACCACTATATGGTATTTTTTTTAGATTGGTTTTCCTATTAATTTAGAATCTTTTATTCCGATGATTTTTACTTTATAAAGTTGATGAGGAATTAATTTTTCTAGTATTTCTATTTCAATATAATTTGATGAATGCCCAATGCTTTTATCTTTTACAGTTTCGATTAAAACATCTAATTCTTCATTTATAAACTTTCTTGAGTAAGATTCTTCATAATTATTAGATAAATCAATTATTTCTTTTACTCTTTGTTTTTTTATTTTTGATTCAACTTGACCAGACATTTTAGATGCAACGGTTCCCTTTCGTAATGAATAAGGGAAAACATGTATTTTACTGAATTTAATTATATTTAATGTATTAATTGTTTCTTTAAAATCTGCATCACTTTCATTAGGAAATCCAATTATTAAATCCGTTGTTAAATTAATATTTGGCCTAATACTTCTTATTATTTTAACCTTTTCTATAAAATACTCTTTATCATATTTACGATTCATATTTTTTAAAACTGAATTGGCTCCTGATTGAATTGGGATATGTAAATGATCACATATTTTAGAATTTGTTTTTAGCTCATTTAAAAACTTATCATTTAGCTCAGTTATTTCGATTGAGGACAACCTAATTCTTTTAATATTCTCTATCTTACTTATTTCTATAATTAGGTCCGTTAAGTCCTTGTCATTACTTAAATAAGAACCAGTATGAATCCCAGTTAATACTATTTCACTATGATGAAGAGATAATTTCTCAATTTCTTTTATTACTACATCAAAACTTTTAGATCTTGTTCTACCCCTTAAGTAAGGAATGATACAGTAAGAACAAAAATTATTACATCCATCTTGAATTTTTACAAATGCTCTTGTTTTTGAATCATAATTAGTTACTAACATATTTTCAAAATCTTTGTCATTTAGATCAAATAATGAAATAATTTGTTTTTTGTTTTCTAAATATTTTTTTATATATGAAACAATATTTGATTTATCATAATTTCCAATTATGATATCTGCTGGTATAGATGATAAATCTTCTTTCATCGATTCAATTACACATCCAACAACAATGACGATTCCTTCTTTAAGTTCTTTTCTTGCTTGCCTAATCATTTGCATTGATTTTGAATCGGCATTGTTGGTAACACTACAAGTATTAATTATATAGATATCTGGATTATCGTTAACTAAATCATATCCAGATTCAAGCATACTTTCTTTAATCATTTCACTTTCATAATTATTTACTTTACAGCCTAAAGTTTTTATTTTAAATTTCATTTTTACTCCTTAAAAAAAGCCCGAAGGCTTATTTACTTAATTTGTTCTGTAATTTCTTTAATGCATCAAGAAAATCATTTTCTTTTTCATAACTCATCATTTGAACCTTCGGCGGTTCTTTTACGACTTGATCAGACTCTTTCTCTTTTGGTTTACTTAATTCATCTAAATTAATCTTTTTAATTTTAACTTCAAAATTTTGATACTCATCATCATAATCAGCAAAACTAATATTTTTGCTTTTATTTAATAATTCTTGATAAGAAATGATTGCTTTATCTTCTTGTTCTTCTTCATATGCTGTTAATTTAATAGCTTTTGGTTCTTCTCGATCAAGATTTTCTTTAATGCTTTTTAAATCAAAATCAATTTTCTTGTTAGAAACTGACTCTTTAATTTCACTGCCTTCTTCTTTAACTTTAACTAAATAATATATAACTAATAATAATACCAATATTAAAAACACTAGTAACATAATTACATAGTCTTTCCATGTTAGTAAATGGAGAAATCCACCTAAGTTATAGGCTAAGTCTTTCATGCCTAATCACTTCCTTACTAACTTATTTTATCAAAGATTAATTACTTATTGTAGATAGAAGTTACTCTTTGACAATAAAGTTGACAATTATATTATCAAAATTATTTACAAATATCAAGTCAAATAAATATCAAATCAATAAGTCAAGTGTGTTGTATAAGAGAATGTGTTGTTATCATTATTATTAACTGATTCTACTGTGATTTTTTCAATGTTCTTTTCAACATAAAACTTAACTTCGTAATCTTGAAGTGTATAAGTATATATCTTAGTTTGATCAGTGTCTTGAATAATTGGTACATAGCTGTTTGTTTCTGTTATTAAATATTTTACATCAATATAGTTAAAATTAATATCTTTGAATAAGTCTGGATCACTAACAAACTTATCATTTCTCATAGCATATATATTATTATCAGTGATTGAATAAATTATTCCTTCTTCCGAAGAAATCATATAGCTACCACTGTAATTACCTTTGTTTTTGATACCAATGATTGCATAATTTTCATTATTAATCAAAATATCAGAACTAAATGAATAATTTTTTGAAGATAGTGTTTGTTTTAATTCACCAAATGTTAATTCAGAACTTGTATTATCCTTAATAGAAGAACTACTTGAAGATAATTTGTCATTGTTTGGTTTTTTCTCTACTTTGTTTTCTAATCCTTTAACAACTGATATTAAGACGATAAAGAATAGAAAAAAACCTCCTAGTTTAATTATTGCTTGACCTCTTGTAGTTTGAAAAAAATTGCCTAGAACATTTTTGTCTTTTTGGTTATTCATTAATAGACCTTCTTTCCAATTAATTCATCTTTATTTCGACTGTTTAAATAATCTTTAACAAACATTTCTTGTTTTGAAAATGGTTTTATTTTTGTAATTAGAATTGACCCATCAATAGTTTTTACTTTAATACCACTTGCTGATGCTTCAATTATTGACCCGACTTCTTTATTTGAATCATCTTCCATAATCTTTCCTTCAATAACTTTTACTTCCTGATTATCGATTAAAATATATGCCATTGGCCAAGGATAAAGACCTCTTATTTGATTTATTATATCCTTAGATTCTTTATTGAAGTTTAATTTTTCTTCTTCTCTTTTAATATTATAACCATATGTTACTAAGTCTTCATTTTGAGTTATGCGATCATTAGTATTAGTTATAATTTTAGGCAATGTTTCAAGTAATAATTTAGCGCCTAATACACTTAATTTATCATGTAAAGATCCAACATTATCATTATCAAGAATATCTATTTCAGTTTGAGAAATTATATCTCCTGCATCCATCTTTTCAGCCATATACATTATAGTAATACCTGTTTTTTTATAACCATCAATTATTGCATGATGGATAGGTGCTCCTCCCCTTAATTTAGGAAGCAATGATGCATGAACATTTATACAACCTAATTTAGGATAGTCTAATATCTCTTTGGGAATAATTTGTCCATAAGCACAGGTTACTATTAAGTCTATTTCAGTTTTAATAATTTTTTCATAATCTTGTTTGATTTTTTCTGGTGTAAATACTTCAATATTATTTTTTAATGCTAATTCTTTAATTGGAGATGGCTTTAATTTTCCACTTCTTCCAAAGGGTTTATCCATTTGACTGACAACCAATGTAACATCATAATTTTCTATTAATGCTTCTAAAATAGGTATTGCAAATGAAGGGGTACCAAAGAAAGCCACTTTTATTTTATTCATTTTTATCTCCTTTATACCTAGTATTTCTAATTAATCTATAAGTTAATTTTAAACTATTATTTAATAAATAGCCAGTTCTTAGTAATAAATTCTTTTTATCTAAAAAGTTATCTTCATTCCAAGATGCCTCGATTAACATTTGATCAATTCTTCCCTCATAAATACAATATTCATCTAATAATGATACTAAATCCTTTATAGAATAAAATTTATTTTTTTCTAAATTAAATTGTTTTAAATAAGTAGTAAATATATTTAAAACAAACTCAATACATGTATATGATTTATTAATATTAATTTTTTTAGAAAATACATATGCGATTGCTGAATAAAGATTATAAATATAATCCTTATCGTCTTCTTTTAAACTATTTATATAGTCATTTATCTCAATATATAATTCATTTGAAATTGGTATTTTACATATTTTTATTTCTGCTGTTTTACCATTATTATTATATCTTAATAATGATTCATGAACAAATCCCCCATAAAAAGGATTATTCTTGTTATATCTAGAAAAAGAATATACTGAAGATAATTTTGCATCAAAAGAAATCGCAGCATGATTATATTTGTACTTTGTTACTTTTCTAATCAATTTGCTTATTTTATAAGGGGAAGAAAAAAATAATATATATATTGCTTTATCTTTCATAGTTATCACTTGTCTATTTTATCATAATTTTTAAAATGTTATATTAAAAATTATTTGGCGATGTATCTATTTCTAAATACACATTATTATTCGTCTTATATAAATCATTTAGTTCATTTAATGCTTTATATATAGAATTGTCTTTCTTATATTTTATGATTATTTGAAAACGATAATTATTGTTAATTTTAAATGGGTTAGCTGTTGTTGGTCCTAAAATAACACTATTTTCATTTATCTTGTTTTTTAGGTACTTAAATACTTTATTACTTTCTTTTGCTGATTCATCATATGATTTACTAATTATTTTAATACTTATTAAGTAATAATATGGTGGGTATGACATCATTTTTCTAAGGTTCATTTCATATTCATAGAATCCTATATAATCATTATTTTTTATGTAATTTAATGTTTTATTATCTGGGTTAAATGTTTGTAAAATAACTTCTCCAGGGTATTTATTTCTACCTGCTCTTCCACTGACCTGACTTAATAGTTGAAATGTGGTTTCACTACTTCTAAAATCAGGAATGTTTAGGGATGAATCAGCATTAATAACTCCAACCAAACTTACTCTAGGAAAATCTAATCCTTTTGATATCATCTGTGTTCCAAGTAAAATATCATATTCGTTATTCTTAAAGCCATTGATAATTTTTTCATGGCTTCCTTTTCTAGTTGTAGTATCAGCGTCCATTCTTACTATTCTACTAGCCGGAAATTTATTACTTAATTCTATTTCTAATTTTTCAGTACCTAGTCCATAATCTTTAAGGGCTTCTTCGTGACACTTATCACATTTATCAGGTTTGTATTTTGTATAACCACAATAATGACATCTCATTTGATTGGATGTTTTATGATAAGTTAATGTTATTCCACATGAAGGACATTCATATGTATAACCACAGTTTTGACAAGTAATAATTGTTGAAAATCCTCTTCTATTTAGTAAGATAATTATTTGTTCATGATCTTCTAAACGTTTTTCGATTTTATTAATTAAAATCGCACTAAAAATGGGATTTCTCATCTTAATCTCTTTAGCCATATCAACAAGTATAATTTCTGGTAGTTTTGAATCCCCGATTCGTTTATTCATTTCAATAAGTTTATAAATACCTTTTTGACTCCTTGCATAAGTCTCTAAAGTAGGAGTAGCACTTCCTAATACTAATGGACAATTATGATAAACATTTCTAAATTTAGCTATATCTAAAACATGATAACGAGGATTATTATCTTGTTTATAGCTATCTGAATGTTCTTCATCAATAATAATTATTCCAATGTTAGTTAGAGGTGTAAAAATAGCACTTCTTGTTCCAACAACTATTTTAACTTCTTTGTTATATATTTTTAAATATTCATCATATTTTTCTCCGGAAGAAAGACCACTATGAAAAACTGCTACTAAGTCACCAAAACGATCATAAAAATCTTTAACAACTTGAGTTGTTAAACTTATTTCTGGAACAAGCATAAGAGCATTTTTCCCGGAATTAATAACTTCTTCAATTAGCCTTAAATAGACTTCAGTTTTACCTGAGCCAGTAACTCCATGAATTAAATAAACATTATTAGTGTTTATATCAATGCTTGCTATTGCATCTTTTTGATCAACAGATAATTCATATTTACTTATATTCTCTTTATATGGATTAATTCTTACTTTTTTTTCTTTACGAATTACAATTACTTCATCATTTATCAAATCATTTAAGGCTTGTGAGGTAAAATCTCTTTTTAAAACATTACTATTTTCTTTAACAAATTCAATAATTTCTTTTGCTTTTTTTCTTCTTGGATATTTATTTAAATAATTAATATATTTATCCTGATTAAGTTCTAGGTATTCTTCATATAGCTGATAATTTGTTTCTTGATCTTTTACTTTCAAACTACTTGGTAACATTGTTTGATATGCCGTGATTAATGAACATAAGGTTATTTCATTAAGATATTTACCCAAGCTTAGTAATTCATCATTTAAGATTAAATGTTCATCAGTAATCTTTAAAATAGGTTTTAAATCAGTGATATCAGTTTCATTTTTAATTTTAATAACAAAACCATTTATAGTTTGTTTTCCAAAAGACACTAAAACCTTCATTCCTACACATAAATGTCTTAAGTGCTCCGGAATAAAGTATGTAAATGTTCTATCTAAAGATTTTACTCCATACTCAACTAATACTTCAGCATACATAAATTACCTCTAGATCAATTATAACATAAAAAAAGAGCAAATAATTGCTCTATAATTAGTTCTATTTTCGACTATATAACGTATGAGTATATTGTACACCATTATCTTCTTTTGTATCAAGTACTTCTTTATTCCAATCATTTATTTCAAAGTTAGGAAAATATTTGTCTGCCAAAGGATAGCCTTCATTAATCTCAGTTAAATACATTTTATCGGTATAATCAATTAACTCTTGATATATGCTTTCCCCTCCAATAACAAATATATCCTCAGGCTTGTTATAAGTATCAAGAAATTCATTTACACTTCTACATACGATAACTTCATCAGGAAAATCAATACCATTTTTTGATATTATTATATGTTTTCTACCTGGTAGCAATTTAGGTAATGATTCAAATGTTCTTCTTCCCATTACTATTTTATGATTAATTGTCATTTCCTTAAAAAATTTTAAATCACTTAGTAAATACCATAAAAGTTTGTTATTAGCGCCTATTTCTTTATTTTTACCTAAAGCTGCGATGATAATAAGCATTATACCATTACCTTCATTTTAATTGGTCCGTGATGTTGATAATCTACTAGTTGAGTATCTAATAATTCAGGTGAAGTATCAAAAGAAAAGAAATCTTTGATATCTGGATTTAAATATAGTTTAGGTGCAGGAAAATCTCCAAGTTCTTCCATTCTTCTAATTTGTTCTTTTATACCTTCTATTTGATTTTCGTAAATATGTACATCTTTAATACTGAAATACATCTTGTCAACCTCTAGACCTGCTGCTTGGGCTAACATATGAGTAAATAAAGCATATTGTGTAACATTAAATGGAAGACCTAAAGGGAAATCACATGATCTTTGTGTGACTATTGAAGTCAATTTTCCATTTGTAACATCAAGTTGGGTATTCCAAACACAACTTGGTAAAACTGCTTTTTCTAAATATTCATCTTGCCATAAAGAAATAATGTTTCTTCGAAATCTAGGGTCTTCTGGCCCACTTTTTAATATCTCAATAGCGGTTTCTGGTTGATGAGTTATTTGATTAATTCCTCCATAAGCAATTCCAATTTGATGAGCAAATTCTTTTCCAAAGTATTTTTCTGATTTAATAATAGTTTTTTCTTTATCATAATAAGTTCGATAATATCCATCTGGTTCAACTGCCCAATAATCCCAAAGTTTTATTCCTCTTTCATTTAGCCAACGGACATCATTAGATTTAGCTAAATAAATCCACATCATTTCCAAAAATGCAATTTTCCATTTGACTTCTTTAGTAGTTAAAATTGGGAATTCTTCTTTTAAATCAAATTTCATCGTAATATATGGCAATTTAATAGTATTTACGCCTGTTCTATTTTCAATTTCTTCGCCTTCAGTTAATATTCTCTTACATAATTTTAAATATTGTATATCAAATTTTGACATGTTCTCATTCCTCCCCTAATATTTAGTTTATCATAAAAAAAAGAATATTTTGAATAATATTCTTTAATTATCATTTATTGCACTTCTCCACTATAAAAATAATATTTTCCATCCGATTGTTTTCTAAATGTGAACTTATATTTATTAGTATTTCCTTCTTTTGAAGCAATTACTAGAGCTTCTTTTGGATTTTTTCCATTTATAACCGCGGTAGAAATCGAACTTATCTCTTCGTTATTTGTTTCAGAAACAAAATAATCGACATCTTGCTTAGGAAATATCTTAAATAAATAAGTCATTCCCTCTTCTTTTAGTACATATAAATAATCTACATAAACATATATATCGTCGTTTATTTTTTCAACTTTATATGGATTACTTTCAATTCCACCAAAACTAATTGGGCCATATTCCCAACCACATGCTCCGACTATTTCAAAAATTTCTTTATCTTCGTGATATTTAGTTACTCCTCCACAGTCATTACTTCCTGGGAGAATCGTATCCTCATATGAAAATGGAACATCTGGACCAAAAAGTTTCTTAAATTCTTCTTCTACTGCTACTTTAGTTTTATAATAAGGAATCTCTCCATCAACATTTTCTTCCAATTTAGCCTTTGAGGCTGCGATTTCAATTTTAACTGTTGGTGTAATATCATTAACATTGATATCAACATATTGCCAGTGAAAAGGATAATAATCCGAATCCAGGGAATTAAAAGGTAAATAGACCAAGTCATTCAATAGTTCTTTATTAACTAATATATCTTCATTATCTTTATCATCGCTAGAAACAATATCTACTGGTATAAGAATATTACCATTAGTTGATTTAAAATAAATAAATAATCCAATAAAAATAACTATAATTGCTAATAATACTATTAAAATAAATTTTTTATTTAATTTAAACTCATTTCCGAATTTTGTTTCATTTTCCATAACCGGCTCCTTATTCTCATTCTTATTATAACAAATCTATTCTAAAATTTATATATAATGATTCATAAACGTAAAAAAACTGTCTTACAACAGTTTTTTTAATTTAACAGTTATTTTATAATCTTCTTCGTCTATCTCTTTTACTTCTCCATTATTATCTTCAATAACAGCTAATAACTCACTTTCAATAACTTTCTTTGAATTATCTAAAATGTTTTTAACATCTTCATCCTTAGTTTCAAAATAGATACTTATGCGATCTTCTACATTGAATCCTACTTCTTTTCTAAATACTTGGCAATTACGAATTATTTCTCTTAATATTCCTTCATTTTTTAATTCTTCATTAATCGTTAAATTTATACCAATTTTTAAATTCTCTGATTCGAATAAAGATATATTTTCTTTATCTTTAGCTTCGATATTAAAGATATTAGGGACTAATTCTTGATCATATCCAGGTAATGCGATAGATTGATGATTTCTTATTGAATTAACATATAATGAATGATCTTCTACATTGTTTAATAATTCTTTAACTTTATTAACATCACCTTTTAAAATTATTCCCGCTTCTTTAAAGTTAAGTGTTAAATATTCATCTTTTAATGTACTAAAATCTTTCAAATAGACTACTTCTTTAATATTTAATTCACTTAAAATTATTGGTTCATAATCTTTTAAGTTAATCTTATCCAATAAATATAACTTGCTTAGAGGTTGTCTTACCTTAATATTCTTTTCATTTCTTAATTTTAATGATGTTGTTATAATATCCCTAACATAATTAGTCATATTTAAGACATTATCCTCAATTTTATATTCACTTTCAGATACATATTTATTCATAAATAACGATTCTTCACTGTTAGATTCATATACTTTTATAACATTTTGATAAATATATTCCGTAATAAATGGAATCATTGGTCCCATAATTATTGTTGAAGATTTTAAAGCATAGAATAATGAATAATAGGCAACTTTTTTATCGACTGTATTTTCACTCTTCCAAAATCTACGACGATTAATTCTTATATAAAAGTTTGATACATCATCAACAAATTTTTCAAAATCTAAACAAACATCTCTTAAGTTATAATCATCCATAAAAGATTTTGCTCTTTTAATAAATTCATCTGTTGTTTTTATTAACCAACGATCTGAAACAGTTAATTCTTCTAAAGAAGGTTTATAATTATTTAAATCTATCCCATCAATTGATGCATATGTATCAAAGAATACTGCCATATTATAATAAGAAAGTAGTTTTCTTTTTGCTTCATCACCAAGACTAAAACCAAAATAAACATTGTTTACTGGATTAGCACTTGCATATAAATATCTAGAAGCATCAACACCAATTTTTTCAATCGCGTCTTCAAAAGAAATATTAAATCCGGTTTTAGAAAATTTTGATCCATCTTCGGCAACTACCATTCCATGAGTTCCAACTTTTTCATAAGGAGCACAGTCTAATAAAACAGTACTCATAAATAACATTGAATAAAACCATAGTCTAACTTGTTCGTGAGCTTCAACAATAAATTCAGCAGGAAAATACTCTTTAAAATAATCCTTATCTTCAAAGTATTTTAATGTTGAAAAAGGTACTATTCCAGCATCTAACCAAACATCTCCAACTTGTTCTATTCTTGAAACTTCTTTTCCACAAGACGGGCATTTGATTTTTACTTCGTCAATCCATGGACGATGTAATTCTTTTAAATTATCAACTAATTTAGGATCAACTGCTAATGATTTTAATTCTTCTTTAGAACCAACTACAGTTAAGTGACCACATTCACAATTATAAAAAGGAAGAGGTAGTCCATAGAATCTTTTTCTTGATATATTCCAATCAGACATATTATTTAACCAGTCAACCATTCTTTTACCTTGATATTCTGGATACCATTTAACAGATTCAGCATTTTTAATTAATCTTGGTCTTAATTCATCAACTGCGATTGCATATTCTTCCCCAAGTCTAAATAAGATATCTTCTTTACATCTCCAACAAAATGGATAACTATGTTTAATTGGATGAACTAAAAATAATTTATTTTGAAGCTTTAATTCAGAAAACACTAATTCATTTACTTCTTTAGCTTTTTTACCACTTAGGAAATCAAAATTATCATAAAATACGCCATTTTCATCTATTGGTGTAATTATATCAAGATTTAATTTTTGTCCTAAATCAAAGTCCTCTGCTCCACAACCAGGTGCGATATGAACGACTCCAGAACCATCTTCACTAGATACCATATCCCATAATACTACTTTATGATTAATATTTGATTGTAAAGGAAGCTCAGGAAACATTGTTTCATAAGTTAATCCGTCTAAATCAGTTCCTTTATATTTTTCTAATATTTCAGATTCCTCACTCTTAAACTTCTTGTAGTAAACATCTATACACATTATTAATGGTTTATCTTCACCTACAAGTTTAACTTTTACATATTCTAGATCGGGATGAACTGCAAGTGCTATATTAGATGATAATGTCCAAGGAGTTGTTGTCCATACTAAGATATTAGAATCCATTTCTTTAAGTGGTAATTTAACAAATACTGCTTCATGAGTAACATCGTGATATGAACCACTCATTTCATGTTCAGATAAAGAAGTACCACATCTTGGACACCAAGGCATTGGTCGATACACTTTCTTAATCCATGAATTATCATCACACTTTTTTAAAAAATGCCAAATACTTGTAATGTTCTCATCAGTATAAGTATAATAAGAATTATCCCAATCCATCCATTGACCAAGTAACTTAGATTGTTCAGTAATAATTCCTGCATATTTTTTTACTCTATCAACACATGTATCAGTAAACTTATCAAGTCCATAAGCTTCAATATCTTTTTTAGATTTAAATCCTAAATCTTTTTCTACTTCAACTTCAACCCATAGTCCTTGAGAATCAAATCCATTACGAAAATGAGAAGTATAACCATTCATTAATTTATATCTTGTAAATGAATCTTTTAATGTTCTTCCCCAAACATGGTGAATCTTCATCGAATTATTAGCAGTGATTGGACCATCAATAAAACGATATTTTTTACCATTTTCATTTCTTTTTTTAATTTTATTGAAGATATCATTATCATTCCAAAACGCTAATATTTCTTTTTCATTACCTATAAAATCATAGTTTGTATTTAATTTTTTCATCTTTTCCTCCAAAAAAAAATCCTTAAAATTAAGGACGAAATAACTTCCGCGGTACCACCTTAGTTCACATATGTGCACTTAATTACTCTTAACGCGAGATACGAGAAAGCATCCAAAGTGATTTAGTTTAAATTTATTTTCCTTGTTTTCACCAACCACAAGTTCTCTTTAAAACTACATTTAAACTCGTCTTTTTCATCTGCATCTACTAATGATTATAAGTAATTTATAGCCCATTGTCAAATATTAATTAATATCCTTAGTATTTGACAATCTACTAATTATTTGTTAAATTATCTATTCAAGAGGATGTGTTTATGGGTATACTTTGTTTAAATGAATTAAATTCTTTTTTAAAATACTATAACGATAATGAGATTTTTTTTGTTTTACATAAGGGTATTGACGACACAAAATATCACGCCCTATTACTTGTTGAGATAAAAGAACTATCTGGAATTTTTAACTATAAATTTCAAGATTTTTCAAATGGCAAAATAATTAATGATTATGGTGATACTGATAATCCAGATACAGGCAATAAATTTCAAAATCAAGATTATTTTATCGACGGATATCAAATTAAAAATAGAATTTCATTAAGAAATGCAGTTTTAATGACTGGATATCGTCAAAAAGAAAAATATTCCTATAATGATGTAAGAATTCTCATTGCTAATTATAATCAAACATGTAAACCAAACAAAGGAATTCAAAAAGTTTATAAATAACCAAGTCAATAAAAATAACCATCAGGTTATTTTTTATTGACTAACGATAATATATATAAATAAAAACTTGTAATAATAATACAAGTTATTTAACAATAATGGTGCCGATTGGCAGAATTGGACTGCCCATTGAGCCTTACCATGGCCCCGTTATACCGCTTAACTAAATCGGCACACATAAATTATAACATATTATAATATAGAATAAAAATAAAAAAAGCGATAAAATCGCTTCTTAAATTTAATTACCTGGTGTTTTAACTAGTTGAGGTGATTTACTTTCACTTGCATTAACTATATCTGGATTATTACTAAAATCAAATCCAGTGTAATCTATTGTATACTCTAATGGTAATGTTGTTTGATAAGCGTCTACTAATTCACCAATAGTAGTATTTTTATTAATGTTTTTTATCAACCCATAGTATGGCCTAAAACTTAGTGAAACTAAAGGTTCTTCTATTATATCTTTAATTTGTGATGACCTAAAAGGTATAAATATTTGATTATTATTTGCTACTTGATTCCCATATCCACCTAGAACATGATATGCTTCTTCAAATTGAAATTCTCCACTTCTTACAGTTATCCAAGCTTCTACTTCTTCTAAAGGAATTTTTTTATTAGTATATAAATCACTATATTCGTTTTTTTCTTTATTGTATTTGTACAATATCACTTTTACAATATTATTATTTATGTTTATTACTACAGCTGCACCTGGAATTTCAACATTATCGAATATTTTTTCATTTCTTTTTTCTTCGCTTATCTCAGGTATAAATATTCCTTCTTTAACAAATTTTACGTTTATTGGCCAATAGTAATACGGAATTATTTTTAAATATACATCCTTAATAAATTGTTCAAGAGTTATTTCTTTGTCAAATAAATCATATGGTACCTCTTTAGCATCAATAACTTGTTGGTCGACTAAAAAACTAATCAATTCTTTAAATTTCCAATTTGTAGCTCCATAAGAATATCCAACATCTTCTCGATCTCCGGTATATGTAGTATATTTTGCAAGATAATTAAAATCAAGATCACCCATACCCATTTTATTTTCACAAAATGATACATATATGTCCGATAATAGTTCCCTATGTAAAACTATCTTGTTTGGATCTCCTCCTAACATGGTTAAATTGTTTATAATAAATTTAGTTATTCTACTTTCTAATTCGGATAATAATATTCCTTTTCCACTTTCTAACAATGCTTTATTCTTCTTTTGATCTTTTTGATTATCTTTTATTATTGTAAGTTCATTCATAACTGTAGGTATATACATTTCCCTATCAATAATCTTGTCGTCTAATTCCACTGTACCAATATCATTTGGTATAATCATTCTTTGAAGGTCTTCATAACTTGCATCAAACATTGTTGGAATTGGAAGTCTTTCAAATACAAACCCATTAAAGTAATCTGTTGGTATCATTTCTTTGGCTTCTGCTTTAACATTTTTTACATATGATGATGAGCTAAATAAAACTAAGCCAG
>CAZIUX010000001.1:0-29285 GCA_964542795.1 uncultured Muribaculaceae bacterium | reverse complement strand
GCTTGGAATGATTTAGAAAATGATTATTATTTGGTTATTGAAGAAATAAATCGTGAAACACAAATGACTGTTATCATGGCAACTCACTCTAAAGAAATAGTGAATCGAATGAAAAAAAGAGTTATCTGTATTGATAATGGTGTTTTAACATACGATCAAGAGAAAGGAAGTTATAAGACTCATGAAATCAATAAGGCTGCTTAAAACAGGCGTAAGAGATTCTTTTAAGGGAGTTTTCCGCAACTTCAGTTTAAGTATTGCTTCTATTGTATGTATTATCATAATGTTATTGCTCGTTTCAATATCAATTATTTTATCAAGCAATTTAAATGATATAACTAAACAAATCGAAAATGACATTACAATAGTGGTATTCATGCAAAAAGATGCAACTCAAGATCAAATTAATAGTTTGAAGACTAAACTAGACAATATGGACAACATTGACAATATTGTTTTTCAATCAAAAGTGGAAATTAAGAACAAAATGAGTATAGAATCAGAAACCTATAAATCTATATTGAGTCAATTTAATGACACAAATGTTCCTTTAAAGGATACTTATTTAGTTAAGGTTGAAGATGTAAATCATATAAATGAAACAGCAAAAGAAATTGGTGGCTTAGAAGAAGTATCTGCTGTTCAATATGGTGAAGGAATGGTGGAACAACTATTATCAATATTTTCAGTAATTGAAAAAATTACAATAATTGTTGTTATAAGTATGATTTTAGTTTCGGCATTTTTAATTAGTAATACAATTAAAATTACTATTTATAGTAGACGAACAGAAATAGATATTATGAGACTTGTTGGAACATCTAATTTTGCAATTAGATTTCCACATTTAGTTGAAGGTTTAATAATTGGTGTCTTAGGTTCATTAGTACCAATTGCCGCGACTATATATGGTTATACTTTAGTATACACAAACTTAGATGGCTATATTTTTTCTAGAATGTTTACTTTAATTAGTCCGAATAAATTAGTATATTTACTATCATTACTACTATTGATAATTGGATCATTAGTTGGGATGCTAGGTAGTTATCGAGCAGTAAGGAAGTATTTGAAAATATGAAAAAAGCGTTAGTTATAGTAATATTACTATCTTTCTTTTGTAATATAATGACAGTAAGTGCCGCTAAAGCAAATACACTTGCTAGTCTTCGTGCGGATTTAAAAGAACTAGAAGCTCAAAAAAGAAAAAATGATAATGAAAAGAAACAAACCCAATCACAAATAAATAATACAAAACAAAATATATATAATTCTCAAAATGAAATAGAAACTAATAAGGGTAAAATTGAACAAGCTAAAGTTAAAGTTGAAGAATCGAAAGCTAAAATCGATATTCAAAAAGCTCAAATGAATGAAGTGATTTTAGCCTATCAAATGGCCTCTGAAAATAATGAATATTTAGAATATGTCTTTAATGCTGAAAATTTAACAGATTTAATTTATCGTTATTCAGTATCCGAGCAACTATTAAAATGGCAAGAAGATGAAATAAAAAAATTTAATAATTTAATTAAGGAAAATGAACAATTACAAATTGACTTAACTAATAGAGAAATTGCTTTAAGTAAACAAATTACTAAATTAGAAAATAAAGTTGCATCATTAGGAGATCAATTATCTGAAATAACTGAAATATCAGTTGATATAGAAGATGATATCAAGAGTGCTAAAGAATATATTAAATTTGTTGAAAAAGCAGGGTGCGAAGAAAATCAAGATATTGATTATTGTTTAAGAGTTGTAACTGATACTGGATTTAGGTATCCTTTAAAATCAGGAAGAATAACTAGTTTATTTGGTTATAGGGTTCATCCTACAACGGGAAAAGTAAATTCATTTCATAATGCAATTGACATCGGAGGAAATTCTGAAGGAACAAGCGTTTATGCTGCAGCAGCTGGTACTGTTGGGAAAATAATTTATCGAGCAAATTGTGGTGGAAATAGCGTATTCGTTTGGCATAATGTTAATGGAAAAAAATATACGACACAATATACACATTTATTATCTATTCGTGTTAAAATAGGAGATGTTGTCACAAGTGATTCCATTGTAGGAACTGTGGGTGGTGGATCAGGTACTTCATCATATGATAGGTGTTCAACAGGAGCTCACTTACATTTTGCAATGGCTACAGGACATTATGGTGGGACAGGTTCAGACTCTTACAGTGCTTACTCTACATATTTAGTAAGGTGTTTTGACGCACAAGCGTACTTAAAACTTCCTAAAAAGGGAGAAACGTTCTCAGGGAGATAGGTGAATTTCTATGACTTTTACAACCAGGATTAAGGATGAAATATCTAAAATAGATAATAGTATTGTAGAGTCAAGGACTGAATTATTAATATACATTAAATTAAATGGTAAATTTCATAATAATGAATTAAGTATTTTTATTGAGAACGCATCGGTCGCTAGAAGAGTATTTAAATTACTTAAAGAAAATTACAAAATAAATATTGGTCTAACAATTAGAAGACAAAAAAGATTTAAAAGAAAAAATTAGCCAAATTCAGGATGATATAAAACTTATAAACCAATATTCTTTGGATTCATTTGAAGAAAAACAATCATTTTTAAATGGTTTGTTTTTGGCCTGTGGTTCAATAAATGATCCTAAAACGGGAAGTTATCACTTAGAATTTTTTGTTAATCAATATAAAGATGTCCTATTAATTAATAAAGTATTAAAATCTTTGAATATAAATAGTAAATACATTAAAAGAGAAAAAGGTTACATGGTTTATGTTAAAGCTGCAGATGAGATTAGTGAATTCATCAAAATAATTGCAGCCACTAACTCTTTCTTTTACTTTGAAGATATAAGAATCTATAGAGATCATAAAAATATGGTTAATAGATTAAATAATTGTGAACAAGCGAATACAGAAAAATCTATTGAAGCTGCCATGGATCAAATTAGAAAAATTAATTATCTTAAAGATAATGATTTAATAGAATTATTAGATGAAAAAACAAAAGTGATAGCCGATTATAGAGTTAAATACCCAGATAGCTCTTTAAAGGAACTTGCAGATATAATATCGATAGAAACCGATTTAAAAATAACTAAATCAGGGGTTAATCATCACTTTAGAAAGATTAATGAACTAGTTACTAGACATCATAAATGATTGATATTTTTATCTTTTTATATTATCCTTACATTAGGGTGAAATAATGAAAAAAAGAATTGACAACAAGAATTTTGTTTCTAAATTTTTTGATGATTTTTTATCAGTAATCAGCAGAATATTTGACAAGATTTTAAATTTAAGAGCTAAATCTCTAATAAAATATTTAATAGAACTATTAATTATATTTGCTTTTATAGCACTTTTAAGATTGCCTTTTGATTTACTGAAAGAGGTAACTAGCAAAAGTTTTAATTTTGCTTATCCAATAACAAATATTATTAAAATATTACTATCTTTAGCTATTGAAGTCATTTTTATTATTTTCTCAATATTAATATTTACTTATGTATACAATAAAAAATATCCTGATAATAAGATATCTAGTATAAAGAAAAATGAATACAAAGAAGCATTTTCAAGTTTGTTTTATGCTTTTATTATTGTTACTTGTATCCCAGTATTTATCCTTGAATTATTTATAATATGTGGATTTTTACTTTCTATTTATATGATGTTTTTAGGAGTCAGTTACTATGGTGTGTCATTAATATTTTTATCATTACTTATTATAGGTATAGTTATCTTATGGATGATTTACAATTACGTCTTTAATATAAGAAGAAATAGACAATCACAAAAATTAGTTTTGTTTATTAGTTCACTAGTTTTAGCATTGGGAATTACTTTGTTTTCTTTAGAAGTTGTAAGTACAAAGATAATAAATAATACATTACCATCTTATGATTATAAAATTAATGATGATACTTTAAGAACAAAAATTAATGATAATACTAAAGTTGTATGTAATAACTGTAATAAAGAATATGATATAATTTATGACAATACATTAAATAATGAAATAATAATTGAAGTTTCATATCATAGTGAATTTGTTCAAAATAT
Source organism: uncultured Muribaculaceae bacterium (assembly GCA_964542795.1). Taxonomy (GTDB): domain Bacteria; phylum Bacillota_I; class Bacilli_A; order RF39; family UBA660; genus JAAZHN01. Next base: position 25,221 of record CAZIUX010000001.1, on the reverse strand, counting down.
TTTTTCTACAGAAAATAAATTAATCAGAATAGATGATGAATATGTTAATTTAACAAAAAATACTGAATTTAAAGAAATGATCATGAATGATTTAAGAAAAAAAGAATTGTATGATTATCGATTATTATTCCAAAAACAATTGACAATTTGGATTAATGAAAATAATGCGGATGAATTAGAAGTTCTTATTAGATAAGAGGTAAATATGGAAAAAACCAAAGTAAAAGTAGTAAAGTTAAAAAACAACCAAACCGTTGTCTATAATACCAAGAATAATAGCAATCAATTATTAGTAAAATTAATAATTAATACTTTTGTTTTATTACTTGCTGATGCATTATTTAAAAGTATGGTGATAGATGGACTTATCTATGCGTTTTTAACTGCTTCAATTATATCTTTATTAAATCATTTTATAAGACCTCTAATTGTCGCGGTAACTTTACCACTTACAGTTTTTACATTCGGAATATTTTATCCATTTATTAATGTTATTATTTTAAAAATAGCGAGTTTTTTAATGGGAAGTCATTTTCAAATCGAAGGAATAATTATCCCGTTAATTATATCTTTCTTTATTTCATTTATGAATTATAGTTTAGAAAAAATTATAATTGGAGATAAAAAATGAATTCGGTTTTAGTATCGATAGGTTCTATCGAAATTCGTTGGTATTCTATTCTAATCTTAATTGGAATAATATTGGCTTATTTTTTTATTTTAAAAGAAACTAAGAGATTTAAAATTAGTTCTGATTTTGTTTTTAATATGTTATTTTGGACAATTATATTTGGCTTTATTGGAGCAAGATTATACTTTATTGTTTTTAATTTTCATTTATATAGAAATAATCTTTCAGATATATTTAAAGTGTGGGAAGGCGGACTTGCAATCCACGGAGGTATATTATTTGGTATATTAGTTATAATATATTACAGTAAGAGATATAACATTAGTCTACTAAGATTACTAGATATTGTAAGCGTGCCTTTACTACTTGCTCAATCAATTGGGAGATGGGGAAACTTTTTTAATCAAGAAGCATTCGGAAGAGCAACAACTTTAAGTCATCTAAAAAGCATTTCAATATTGCCTCAGTTTGTTATTGATGGTATGAAAATTGAAGGAATATATTACACACCTACATTTTATTATGAATCACTTTGGTGTTTATTTGGCTTTATTGTATTATTAATAATAAGAAGGTTTAAATTTATTAAAATTGGTCAAATTGCTGCTTTTTACATGATTTGGTATGGAATTGGTAGATTTTTCATCGAAGCAAGTAGAACTGATTCTTTGATGTTTATGGGATATAAAGTAGCTCAACTTGTATCAGTCGGTTTGTTAATAACTGGCTTAGCTATCTTCATTATTCAATTTAGAAAAAGTAAATTTGATGCTCTATATAATGATCAAAATCAAATTGGAAAAATAAGATATTAGGAGGTAAGTATGATATATGATTTAATTGTCATTGGAATGGGACCTGCGGGTATGAGCGCTGCTATCTATGGACATAGAAGTGGTTTAAACATGTTAGTATTTGAAAAAGAATTGCCTGGAGGATTAATTAATCGAACATCTAATGTTGACAATTATTTAGGTTTTAATGATATTTTAGGCCCAGATCTTGCATTAAAGATGTTTGAACATTTTAAAGATTCTAAAATACCTTATAAGATGACTGGGGTTAATAAAGTAACAATTGAAGGAGATATAAAACTTGTTCATACAGATAATGAAATTTATAAAGCAAAATCTGTAATAATTGCTACTGGAAGAAAAACCAAGAAACTTCCCGTAGATAATGCCGAAAAGTTAGAAGGAAACGGGATTAGTTACTGTGCTCTTTGTGATGGTAAGTTATATAAGGGTAAAGATGTCGCGATAGTTGGGGCCGGAAATAGTGCCTTTGAAGAAGGCCAATATTTAGCTAAATTGTGTAATAAAGTATATGTTTTAAATAGATTTGGCGAATCGGGTGTGTTTGCTGATGACATTTTATATAATGATTTAAAAGCTAGAAGTAATGTCGAAATAATTCATAATGTTAGAATTAAAGAATTAATTCTTTCAGAAGATAATAAACTTACAGGTGTAATACTAACTGACGATCAAAAATTAAACGTTCAAGGTATATTTGTTTTTATTGGTTATGAACAAGCTTCGGAATTAGTTGAAGGTTTAGGAATAACCAATGATTATGGTTATATAAAAGTAGATCAATATCAAGAAACTGAAATTAAAGGTTTATATGCCTGTGGAGATATTACTTATAAGAAAATATATCAAATTATTAATGCAGCATCGGAAGGTGCAGAAGCCGCAATTAATGCCAATAAATATATTGAAGATTTAAATAGAAAAAAATTGAATAATTAAATTACTCGTGGTATAGTCTGGTTGGTGATTTTATGCCTAACCCAATTGTAGTAGCGTATTTAGGAGATGCAATTTACGAATTATATATTCGTGAGTTTTTACTTACATTAAATTATGGAAAGATTAAAGATATTCAAAAAGAGAGCCTTAAATATGTCTCTGCTAAATCACAAAGAATGCATTTAGAACATCTTATTGACAATAATATATTAAGTGAAGAGGAAATTGAATACTATAAATTAGGTAGAAATACAAAAGGTGGAAAAAGTAAAAGTACTGATATAATAACTTATAGAATTGCTACTGGACTTGAATATTTAATTGGTAGATTATATTTAGATAATAAAAAAGAAAGAATAAGCGAAATTATGAAATACATTGTAGGGGGTGAAATATGTTAGTATACGGAAAAAATGTTTTTAATGAATTAAGTAATAAACCAGGTAATATTAGAAAAGTATATCTTGCTTATAATTTTAAAGATGAAAAAATAATGTCAGTTATTAAAACAAATAAAATAACTTTTTTAAGTATGGATCCAAGTAAAATGGATCACTTAGTCGAAGGTAATCATCAAGGCATTATAATTGAAATTAATGACTATAGCTATTATCCATTAGAAAAAGTTATTAATGATGATTTTATTGTCATTTTAGATCATCTTGAAGATCCACATAATTTTGGTGCTATAATACGTACATGTGAATCTGCTGGTGTTAAATCAATCATAATTCCTAAAGATCGAAGTGTTCAAGTAAATGGTACAGTTATGAAGATTAGTTCTGGAGCTCTTGAATACATTAAGGTTTGTCAAGTTAACAATATCGTTAACGCGATTAAGATATTAAAAGACAATGGTTATTTTGTTTATGGAGCTGATATGATAGGAGTTAATTATCGAAAAGTATCATATTCAAATAGAAAAGTATTAGTAATTGGTAATGAAGGAACAGGATTAAGTAAACTAGTCAAAGATAATTGTGATGAAATAATTAAAATCGATATGGCCGGTAATATTAATAGTTTAAATGCATCAGTCGCGGCAGGCATCTTGATTTATGGAATGAAGGATTAATATGGAATATAAAATAGATGATCATGAAACCATTTCATTAGTAAGAGAAAATAATCCCGATGCCAAGGACAAGTTATTTGAAAAATATAAATATATAATTGATATATTAATTAAGAAATACAAAAGAAGTGCTTATTTACTCCAAATAGATAATAATGATCTATATCAAGAAGCTATGTTAGGATTTGCTGATGCAATTAATACTTATAAAGATGATAAAGATGCGGGGTTAGCTAGATTTATAACTGTATGTGTTGAAAGAAAATTACAAAATGCAATTAAAAAAGGAAATACATTAAAAAATAAAATGATGATTGATAGTTTATCATTAGAAAAACCACTTGATAATATTTCATCTACTTTAATGGACATTATTAGTGATCAAAATAAAAATAACCCCTTAGTCAATTTAACTAATCAAGAAAGCTATGACGAGTTAATGAAATTAATAGAAGAAAATTTATCTAATCAAGAATATGAAGTCTTTAGCTTAATGATTAGTGGACTAAACTATCAAGAAATAGCACCCCTACTTAATAAGAAACCAAAGCAAATTGATAATTCAATTCAAAGAATAAGAAGTAAAATTAAGAAACTGTTGACTTAGTATAAGAAAATTACTTGCTAAAAATAAAATAATGTGCTAGTATTTGTTTAGCACTTATAGAAGTGTTTTTATTTGATAAATAGAGGAGAAAAACGTATGAAAATTAAAAAGTTTTTTCACAATTTAAAACAGGAACTTGGTAAAGTGAAATGGCCAACATTTAAGGAAGTAGGAAAGAATACTACATCGACACTGCTTTTTTGTATATTTTTCGGCCTATTTTTTTACTTAATAGATATAGCTTTCGCAGCGGTAGTAAGGATGTTTAACTAATGGAAAATCAAAAATTATGGTATGTTGTAAATACCTACAGTGGTCATGAAAAAAAGGTAAAGGAAAAATTAGAAATGCGTACTGAATCTATGGGTATGCAAGATAATATTTTTAATATAGTTATACCAGAAACTGTAGAAATTGAAGTTAAAGATGGAGTTAAAAAAGAAAAAACCAAGAAAATGTTTCCTGGATATATATTAGTAGAAATGATAATGTCTGATGAAGCATGGTACATAGTTCGTAATACACCTGGTGTAACAGGGTTCATTGGTTCATCTGGAAAAGGTGCTAAACCAACCCCACTTCTACCTTCAGAAATTGAACACGTATTAGGTATTGTTGAAGCACAACCTAAACATGTTGATAATGACTTTGTTGTAGGAGATAAAATTACTATAATTGATGGTCCATTTAAAGGAATTTATGGTGTTGTAAATAATATTGATACAAATAACAATCGCTTAAATGTTTTAATAGATTTATTTGGTCAAGAAACACCAGTAGAAGTTGAAGTATTTCAAGTTAACAAGTCTTAATGGCTTGTTTTTTTATAACCAATTACTTATAACATCTTTATCAACATTAAAATTATTTTTACCACGACCAATGAATAATCGATCACCAAAACGATGAAAGTCTGAACCGGCTGACATAAATAATTTATTTACCTTACAATAATTGATTAAGAAATCAGTTTGTCTTTCGTCAAAGTTTGGATGAAAGCATTCAAAACCATCAAACAATTTACTGTTAACCAACTTATTAAAAGTGTCATAATAATTATCAAGTTGATAACCAAAAGGATGGGCTAAAAATATTTTTCCTCCACACGATCTAACAATTTTTGATACTTCTTCTAAAGAAGGAATTGAATCCATGAAATCACAAAACAAAACATAAGATTTACTAGAGGTACACTTCCTATAAAATAATGCTCTAGAATTAAATTCTTCCGAGCCCATTATTATTTCATTTTCTTTATATTTGGTTAATTCATTATAAATAAAATTCATTGGGAATTCTTTTTCTGGATCATATTTTAAATTACTATCTATTCTTAAGTTATTTACTAAACATTTATTATATAATTCTTGAAACTCTTTGATATTACTTTTTTTATATATATCAGTTGAATAATATGTCTTTAAAAAGTTATCAAGAATTTTAGTATCGAAGTTGTAGACAAGAGCTTCGATTCTTAACCCGTCAAAACCACAATTAATTTCACAACCATTAATGAGCTTTCCAGAGAAATATGTTTTAACATTTATATGTTCAAGGTATTTATAAGCTAAAACGGTATTATGATCTGTAATTGAAAATATTTCTAGTTTGTTTTCTTCTGCTAATTTTAATAATTCAATAGGAGATAATTCTCCATCTGAACAAATTGAATGAGAATGTAAATCTATCATAAATACCTCCATTATTATAATGATATCACAAATATATTTACCTCATATAAATAAACTTGCAATGGTAGTAAACATATGTTAATATTTATCTTGCAGTTATGTGTTTACATATAACAAGTGGAGGGGAATGCGGATTTGCCCATACCACTAGCGAAAATATTTATAGGAGGTGTTTATCGTGGCAAAAGAAATCGTAAGAAAAATTAAATTACAAGTGCCAGCCGGAAAAGCAACACCAGCTCCTCCAGTAGGAACTGTTTTGGGTCCAGCAGGAATTAATTTACAAGAATTTTGTACACAATTTAATGAAGCATCTAGAGATAAAATGGGAGATGTAGTTCCTGTTGAAATTTCTTTATATGATGATCGTTCATTCACATTTGTAATTAAAACTTCACCAGCAGCATTTTTATTAAAAAAGGTTGCCGGAGTTAAGGGAAGCGCTAAAGGTGCTAACCAAGTTGTTGCAACTATTTCTAAAGAAGATTTAAGAAAAATAGCTGAAACTAAGTTACCAGATTTAAATGCATATGATGTTGAATCGGCAATGAATATCATTGAAGGTACAGCTCGTAACATGGGAATCGCTGTTAAAGGCGTTAATGACCAAGAATTGTTGGAACAAAGTGCAGAAGCTGCAGAAAAAGAAATAGAAATGCAAAAACGCGAACAAGAATTAGCTCAACTTGAAGAAGAAGCTAAAGAACTTGCTGACAGTAAAGAAGTTGAACTTATCACTAAAAAAGATTCTGATGAAGATTCTGATGACGACAAAAATAATGAATAAATAATATCCGCTAATAAACCACAATTAGAAAGGAAAATATAGATGAAGAAACAAGGTAAAAAGTATGTGGAAGCTTCTAAAAAAGTAGATAGAAATAAATTATATTCTATTACTGAAGCAATAAAAGTACTTAAAGAAACTAGTATTACTAAATTTGATAGTACAGTTGAGGCCGCAATTAAAACTAACGTTGATGTTAAGAAAAATGATCAAAATATTCGTGGATCTCTTGTTTTACCAAATGGTACAGGAAAGACAAAAAGAATATTAGTTTTAGCTAAAGGTAAAGCTGCTGAAGATGCTATTTCTGCTAAAGCTGACTTTGTTGGAGATAAAGATTTAATTGATAAAATTGAACAAGAAAATTGGTTTGATTTCGATGTAATCGTAGCAACTCCAGAAATGATGCCTTTACTTGGTAAAATTGGAAAGGTTTTAGGACCTAAAGGTTTAATGCCAAATCCTAAAGTTGGAACAGTTACACCAAATCCAGCCAAAGCTGTTGAAGACATTAAAAAAGGAATGATTGAATATAAAACTGATTCAAATGGTAATATTCAAACAATCTTTGGAAAAGCATCATTTAAAGAAAATGAATTAGTAGAAAACTTAGTTTATATAGTAAAAACTATTAGTAAAGCTAAACCAACTTCACTAAAGGGAAGTTTAATTAATCGCATATCAGTATCTACTACAATGGGTCCTGGAATTAAGATTGATTTAAATTCTTTTGACAAATAATAAAAATTATAATATAATTACAACGTAATTAAAGAACCGATCCATAGACAGTAGGGACTTAACAGTTTAATAATCCTACCGAGGAAAGTTTTGATACAAAGTATTTTAACTTTCTCTTATGGAGAAAGTTTTTTAAATAATAAATAAGGAGGCAAAAATGGCAAGTGAAAGAAATCTTAATTTAAAAAACGATGTTGTTCAAGAAATTAAAGATAAGCTAAGTAATTCAAAAACAATGGTTATTGTTGATTACAAGGGATCTACTGTTTCTAACATTAGTGAATTAAGAAGAGAATTAAGAAAATCATCAAGTGATATTAAAGTTTATAAAAATACTCTTGTTAAAAGAGCATTAAATGATCTTGGATATGACTTAGACGCTTTCTTAGAAGGCCCAAATGCATTTGTATTTGGTAGTGATATCATCGACCCAATTAAAACTGTTGATAAATACAGTACTACTAGTAAATTAATGACTATTAGAACTGGTATTATTGATAATAAAGTTGTCACTGTAGATGTTATCAAAGAATATGCAACAATTCCATCATATGAAGGCTTACTATCAATGTTTGCTGGTGGATTAATGGAACATGTTCGAAATGTCGCAATTTGTTTAGACTTATATGCTGACAAAAAGAGTGAAGAAAATAACTAAAAAGGAAAGAGGAGAAAAAAGATGGCAAAATTAAGCGCAAAAGAAATTATTGATTCATTAAAAGAAATGACTATTCTTGAAGTTAAAGAATTAGTTGATTTAATGAAAGAAGAATTAGGAGTAGATCCATCTGCAGTAGCAGTAGCAGCTCCAACTGCAGCAGCTCAAGAAGAAGGACCTAAAACTAAAACTGTTGTATTAAAAAATGCAGGAGCAGCTAAAATTCAAGTAATTAAAATTATTCGTGAATTAACTGGTTTAGGATTAGTTGAAGCTAAAGCTTTAGCAGACAACGGAGGAAATGTTAAAGAAAACATTCCTGCTGAAGAAGCTAACACAGTTAAAGCTCAACTTGAAGAAGCCGGCGCTACTATCGAATTAGCATAATTTGACAAAATAGTAGTTATTTGCTAGAATACTCCCTCAAAAGAGGGGGTTTTTTTATGGCCGAAATAAAAAAGATTAAAGAATATATAAATAAATCAGTAGAATTCATTGGAGACTATGAAGAAATTTTTAATATGTTCTCTATTTCAGGTGATGACTTTGAAAATAAAAGAATGATTCTAGAAACTATAGTAGAACATAATAGAATTATTTTACTGAGAAAAAAAGAAGAGCTAAAAAGAACAATTATAACTGATCAAATCATTGCTTCTAAAACCACACAATTACCAAACAAAGTTGAAAATACAAAAACATTTGTCCCTATTAAGCCAACATGTATTAAGGAAAATGATTCTGTTCAACTTTATTTAAATTTGCTTGAAGAAGGTATAAGTATTGATGATATAATTGACGATATTCTTGAAAGAGAAGACAAAGACGAAATACTAGTACAATTGTTATTAAGAAAGTTTTCAGAATTAAAATTTTATAATGACATGTTGAAAGAAGAAGAATATAAAGAAGAAAAACAAAGAGAAAAAAAGAAAATTATAGAATTAATAGAAACAATTAAATTTTTATCAAGTGCCAAAGAAGAAACTGTTGAAGAAACAGCACCTTTTGTTTCCAATTATAAACCGATATTTTTGAAAACTCCCCAAGGAAATATTGACTTCTACTCTGATATTAAAAGTATATCTCCAGAATTTTATGAAGATATAAAAGAATCGTTTATTTCAATTATAAGAGGAAAACCAATTAATCAAAAGAAATTCATTTCGATGGCGGCTTTAGAATCAAGAAGTGGTTTCTGTCGTGTGGTCTTTACTTTTGTTAAGGAATATTGTTTTATTACCCAAGTGTTCATAAAAAAACAAAATTCTGAAGAGGCAAGTTATCGCACTCTTCAAAAACGCATAAAAAGAATTAAATCATTTTCTGACTCCCTAATTTCTGAGTATGATGAAGAATCTTTCAAAAAAGAAGCGGGAGAAATAATAGAATACTTAGATAATAATTTAAGGAGAGTGTTATAAATGATGAATATCATGAAAATAGCTGAGTCTATTTCTGATGATTTTGAAAAAAGTAAGTATACTTGTGAAAGAATCAAACAAAATTTAGGTTTAGTTTCAGCATTTGGAGATCCCTTAGATATTTCTGATGAACAAAGTGAAACAATGAATAACTTTGGATTTCTATTGAGTTATATTATTATTAAAAATCCTAATATAGATTCCAAATCTATTTTAGATGAATTAGTTGATGAAGAAAAAATAATCAATAGTATTGACTTAGATAAAATTATTGAAATAAGGGAATTATTATTAAACAAAGAAACGATATCAATCTTAAAACATAATAATTACTTAGTTTTATTTAATTTTTTAAATAAATACTTAAACTATTCTCAAATGTGTGATGCATTATTAGTAACTATTGGTAGAGGATATACAATAAGAGGACTTAATGAGGACAGTAAATTATTATTTACTAGAATCAATAAAAAATTATTTTATTATGCAATGGATGCTCTAAAAGATTATTTAAAAGATTTAGGAACATATGTTGAAAAAGAAAAAGAATCATTCGAAAAACTATATCAAAAAGCAATTAAAATTTCTGAGGTTCACATCCAAATGTTAGAAAATATTAAAAATAACGGAACAAATCCATTATTAGCTATTGATCAAAAAGGAAGAGGACTATTTTCAGAAAGAACACTAAGTTATTTATTTCAGTTAATTGTTGATAATCAAACATTCGTAAATGATGAACTAGATTTAAAATTACTTGGGCAACGTAACCAAAATGAAAAAGAAAAATTAAACAGTATTCTTAGAAAATACCACCTATCTATAGATATGTTTCAAAACAAAGATTTTATTACTACTTATTGTGATGCCAGCTCTAGTTTAGAAATATTAAATTCTATAAAGAGTATGGGTATCAATTTAGATAGTATTGTTAATCAAGGTCTGGACTATATACTATGTTCTTCTACTCCAGAAATAGCTAATAATATCGGTAGATTTCAATTAAGTGGATATATAACTACTGATTTTATAATCTCAAATATAAGTATATTTATTGATCAAAATAAATATGAATCATTCTTAAGTAAAGGAATTCAAATACCTAATTCGTTATATAAAAGATTACTTAACAATATTCAAATTCTAAAAGAATATAAAATTGATATTAGTAATCCAAACTATAATCCCAATATTTTATTAATGAAAACTGAAAATTTAAAACAAATTGGCGAATTAGCAAGACAATATAATATTAGTGATCTTGAAGTATATAATAACCCTAAATTATTTGATTTAATTGATGTAATGATAGAACTAGGAATTGACACAAAAACCATTGATTTTACAAATGTAAATGGCTATGACATCAATAAAATAACTAAAAGAATAGTAATTGCGTACAGCGTTGGTCTTGAAATAATTAAGAATAATAGATTAATAGGTGCAATTGTTACTGGACAAAATTTTTTGGTTGATGATTGTTGTTTAGATAATTATATAATTGATGATGGTAATGAAATATTATCCAAAAATCACAAAGAGTATTTAAGTCAATCACAAAGATTGTCTACTGATGTTGATCAAAGCATAATTAAAGAGATTAATGATAAGTTCTTATATAATAGTATATATAGTTTTAGTGGAATAACAGTATCATCTAGAAAAGTTTTAAGGAATTTAAAAGCACTTCTGTCAAATAATGAACCATTTACTGAGGAAATGTTAGTATCTGCAATCCTTTATAAGAGTAATTTAAGTTTAACAGATATTGGTTTAATAAAAGAAACAATCAAACCTTTTACATATAAAAAATAGCATAAAAACTACTAATGCTTTAGTAGTTTTTTTATGTACACAATTTTAATTATCTTTTTAATAAAAAAGTATGATAAAATCAAAACAGGAGATAATTATGAAAGAAAAGATACTTGAAATATTAAAAAATACCGATAAAAAGATGACTGTTTTAGACATCTCTAATTCCTTAAGTGAAAAAGATGAAAAAGCAATACAGTTTTTTTTAGATGAATTAGAGAGTGAATATAAAATATATAAAACTAATAAGAATAAATATATGCTATTTTCAAAAAATGACTATTATAGAACTGGTAAACTAACATTAAATAAAAAGGGCTATGGGTTTGTTGTGAATTCAGATTTTAAAGAAGATTTGTTTATCCCTATGCCATTTATTAATGGAGCAGTTGATGGAGATATTGTTCTTTCCTCTGTTGAAAAGAAAAATAATAGTGGAAAAATATTAAAAATTATTAAAAGAGATTTAAATAATTTAGTTGCTGAAATTAAATTTGAAAAAAACAAAGCTTATGCGATCTTAGATGATGAAAGAAAAAATTTAAAGATATTAATTAAAGATTCAAAAATAAAAGACTGTGTTGATGGAACAAAAGTTAAAATCGAAATGATTAAAGAAAAAAACAACACTAGTTATGTAGCTAAAATAATTAAAATAATTGGCCATAAAAATGATCCTGGAGTGGATATTAAATCAATTGCTTTAAGATACGGTTTTGATGAAGAATTTAATGATGAAGTAATGGCCCAAACCGATAATATTCCAAATGAAGTTTTTGAAAGTGAACTTAAAGGAAGAAAAGATTTAACTAATGAAATAATTTTTACAATTGATGGAGATGATACTAAAGATATAGATGATGCTTTAAGTATTGAAATGGTTGGTAATATCTATCGTTTAGGAGTACACATTGCCGATGTAAGCCATTATGTAACAGAAAATAGTCCTTTAGATAAAGAAGCCTTAAAAAGAGGCACAAGCGCTTATTTAGCGGATTCTGTTATTCCAATGTTGCCTCATAAATTATCTAATGGAATATGTTCTTTAAATCCTGGTGTATTAAGACTTTCTATGTCTTGTATTATGGATATTGATGATAAATTGTTCAAATCTATATTAAATCAAGAATTCAAATGACATATAAAAAAGTTAATGATTTATTAATTAGAAATATTATTGATCCAGAATATGAACAATATAAAGATAAATTATTATTAATGAATAAATTAGCTAAAATATTAAGAAAAAACAAAGACTTACGAGGTAATCTTGATTTTGACATGCAAGAACCTAAAGTAATGGTAAATAAAAATAACGAAGCAATAGATATTGTTCTTAGAACAAGAGAAGATGGGGAAATGTTAATTGAAGACTTTATGATTGCGGCAAATGAAACAGTAGCAACTCATATATTCAATAAGAATTTACCATTTATATATCGTACTCATGAAAAACCAAGCCCAGAAAAAGTAGAAGAATTTTTAACTACTGCTTCCTCTTTCGGTTATAAAATAGAAGAGAAAATAACTAATTATGAACCAAAGACAATTCAAAAAATCTTAAATGCGGTTAATGAATTAGATAATAAAAATATCTTATCTTCATTATTGCTTCGTAGTATGAGAAAAGCTTTATATACTAAAGAAAATATCGGGCACTTTGGATTAGCGTCTACTTGTTATACTCATTTTACTAGTCCAATAAGAAGATACCCAGATCTAACTGTACATCGATTATTAAGAAAATATGTTATTTATAATGATTTAAATACAAAAGGTGTAGATAAAAAAGTAACATTCATCGCGGATAATTCAAGCTTAAGAGAACAAGCGGCAATTGATTCTGAAAGAGAAGTATTAGACATGAAAATGGCTGAATATATGTCTAAACATATTGGAGAAGTATTTGAAGGAACAATCTCTGGTGTTATGGGATTTGGTTTCTTTGTTTCTCTTGATAATTTAGTAGAAGGATTAGTACATCAATCAACACTTGTTGATGATGAATATTCTTTCGATGAAACTAAACATACAATAAGTGGGGCATCTCATGGTAAGAGATATCGTTTAGGAGACAAAGTTAAAGTTAGAACTGTAAAAGCCACTAAAGAAACAGGAGAAATAGATTTTGAGTTATTTGAAGATGGTGATATAAATGGAAGTAAAGAATAGAAAAGCATATTTTGATTACTTCATTGAAGAAGAATATGAATCAGGATTAGTATTGCTTGGAACAGAAATAAAATCCATAAGAAAAGGCAGTGTTAATCTTAAAGATTCATATATTAGAATAAAAAACGATGAAGCATTCGTTATTAATATGCATATTTCAAAATATGAAGAAGGCAATAGATTTAATCATTCAGAAACAAGAGAAAGAAAACTACTTTTAAATAAAAATGAAATAAAAAAACTTAAAGAAGGGACATCTCAAGATGGATATAATATTATCCCTTTAAAAATGTATATAAAAAATGGAAGAGCAAAATTATTAATTGGTCTTGCCAAAGGTAAAAAATTATACGATAAAAGAGCTGTAATTAAAGAAAGAGATTTAAAAAGAGAAATAAAAAGAGTCTAAATTGTAACATAACTAACTTAATGTAAAATAAAATGTAAAATATATTTAAAATATGTTTTATTCTTGACAACTAATTTGATATAATGTGATTAAGATAAGGAGAAATAAAAAATGAAAAGAAAAAAAACTGATCGAAAATATTACATACTTATATTAGTTGCAGTTGTAGTAACTTTATCAGTAGGATATGCATTATTTGCTGATGTGTTAAATATTTCAGGAACATTTACTGCATCTGGGAACTTTGATCTAGAGTTTACTAGTGCAACGGTTGGATCGTCATTTCAAGCTGGGACACCCACCGCAACAATATCTGGAGATAAAAACACATTAACGCTTGCGGCACCAACATTATTAAAACCGGGTGCAACAGTAACCTATGATGTAACTGTTTCAAATGTTGGAAACGTGGATGCATTACTTACTAATATTGCTGTTACTGGAAATAATGATCCAGATATTCAAGTTGATATAGCCCCTGCCATTACTAATGGGCAAACAATTGCGGCAAGTGGCACATTTGATTTTGAAATTACTGTAACTTGGAAATTGGCTTCAGAAACCGGAAACAAAACAGTTAATTATTCAGTAACATTAGATTACGAACAAGCTCCTTAAGATTACATTTAGTTGACCAACATAAGATTAATCTTTATGTTGGTTTTTTTAAGAGGAATTATGAAGTTAAGAAGAAAGAAGAAAAAGTTAATTCCCTATTATACTATATCTATAGTAATAGTATTATTACTTATTACAGTGGGATATAGTCTTTTTAGTGAGCAATTAGGAATAAATGGCTCTGTTTATACCGTTTCGCCTATAACAGGTGATCAACTTAATATATCGTTATCTCAAACTGGAGGAAGGTATACTGCAGGATCACTTCCTAGTGGAGCACTTTTTCAAAATGAAAATTTATCCGGAAATAATCTTACAGTTAATTTTATTAAAGCCAATAAAAAAAACGGCATATATACTGCATCATTAACCATAAATTTTACTAATTCATATGCATATAAAATGACTAATGGTATTGTGTCTACTCAAAAGATAGCTGGATCTACACTGACTGTTACAGGTTCTTCACTAACTCAAACAACGATTATGCCAGGATCTACGGGTTCTTTTACAACGAACTTTAGTTTTAATAATAACAAAGCTACTACACCAAGCAGTTTAAAAACAACAGTTCAATATAATGTATTTGGAGTTACACAATATTTTTATTATAATATAATAATCAATTAAGGATATAGCTATGAAAAACAAAACAATGATTTATTACTCATTATTTTTTGTATTTATCTTTGGGGCTATAACTCCAATGCTTTTTTGGCAATACGGAAATAATTATATTTACTACATAAGACCAATAATTTGGGTATTTATATTAGGAATTATTTACTTGTTTACATTTAATAGAAAGAAAACATTTAGTTTTAAAACTAAAGATGTAAGAGAATTTACTCTCATTTCTGTTTTAGTATATGTAATTATTTATTATTCTATTGGAATAGTAATAGGATATACAAAAAGCGGTTTTGATAGATCTATTCTTGGACTAGTCAAGAATTCTTGGTGGATATTAAGCTTTTTTGTTCCAAGAGAAATCGTAAGAAATTACTTTGTTAAAAATACTAATTACAAGAATAGAAAAATTATTTATATACTTATTACAATTATTATGATTTTTTCCGATGTATCATATAATAATTTTTCAGCATCAATTCAAAGTTTCTCTACATTTATAGAATATTTTATTAAGACATTCATGCCACTTGCAGCATTAAATATTTTCTTAACATATTTAGCTGTTAAGGATGGCTATGTATCTAGTTTAATATATATATTAATAATTAAATTAGTTAGTATTATTACACCAATATTTCCTAATAATATCTTTTTTATCCTTGTAATTATTGATTATTTAACACCTTTATTTGCATATATTAATATTGAAAAAATCTTTAGCAAATATAAAAGATTAGGTTTACCTTTATTTGATGACACGAAAGTAAAGATTAAAAGACTTTTATTAGTGCTTCTATTACTAGTATTATTGTGTTTTTCTACTCGATTATTACCGTTCATGCCAACAGTTATAGTTAGTAATAGTATGTATCCAAACATTAGAAGAGGAGACATGGTAATTATTATTAAAAAAAATTATAACTCAGTAAAAATTAATGATATAATTGAGTATAAGAAAAACAATATTTATGTAGTTCATAGAATAATAAATGTTAAGAATACCAATAAAGGATTAGTATATACAACAAAGGGAGATAATAATCTAAAAAAAGATTCAGATCCAGTATATGAAGATCAAATAACCGGCAAAGTAATTTTTAATATTCCTAAAGTAGGATATCCAACAATAATATTTAGAGATTTTTTAGAACAATTTAGAGGAATAAAAGTAGAAGAAGGTGTAAGATAATGAAGAGTGTTAAAACTAGACGTAGACTATATATATCATTGTTATTTGTTTTTATACTTGTTTTTTTAAGTAATGCTTATCATGTCTTAAAAATTATTGACGACTCAAAAAGCACTAAAAATAATTTGATATATACAAATTCAAGTGCTGTTAACTACACGATCAATATTTCAGAAAATGATTTTATTAAATCTAGTGATTTAAAAAGCTATGAAACATATATTAGTAATTTAGTAAATGACATTGATATGACTATGAATTATAAATATTCTGGAAGTGAAAAAATAAATCTTGAAGAAAGACATAAAGTAACCGCGACTATTTATGGACAATATAATGAAACCCCAAATGATCCCGAAAATAATCCGATTATGTGGAAAAAAGAATATGTATTAATTGATGAACAATATAAAAAATATCAAACAAGTAGTACATTTAATGTTAGTGAAACATTTAATCTAGATTGGAAAACTTATAATCAAGAAATTGAAAATTTTAAAATGGCTTTATCATTACCTACAGTAGCATATCTAGAAGTTAAATTAGAAGTTAAATTTAACGGTGGAAATGGCAAATATTCATTAAATGAAAATCAAACAGTTATCGCAAGAATGCCTCTTGGTGGGTCTGTATTTGATGTTGATGCATTAAAAGAAAATGTTGAACAAAAATCAGTTGCTTCTAAAGATATTGTTAAGATTAACCGTGAGCAAAGAAAATTGACTGCCTATATTATTCTTACAATAACTACTATATTATTAATATTAATTACAATTAAACAAATAATGATGTCAAAAGATAAAAAACCATTTATTGATGAATTAGATCAAATAAAAGATGATTATAATGAAATAATAATTGAAGCTAAGAATATGGTTGAAACCAAGGGTCTAAAACCCGTTGTAATAGCGTCTTTTGAAGAGATGCTAAACTTATCTGACAGTGTTATGCTTCCAATATTGTTATTTGAAGAACATGATAAAGCTACATTCTATATAGTTAAATCTGATATGATTTATATCTATATAATGAAAAACAAATAATTACTTAACTAACATCTATTTGATTTATTAGTAATAATATGATAGATTATGTAATGTGAAAGAGGGATGTTATGGAAACTCTATTATTAATAGTATCTGTATTAATGATCTTGATCGTTTTACTTCAAAGTAATAAAGCCACTGATGGTGGTCAAATAATTACTGGTGGTAATGACGAATTATTTAAAAATCAAAAAGAACGTGGAGCTGACTTATTAGTTAGTAGAATTACAATGATACTAGGAGTATTATTCTTCGTTATATCTTTAGTCTTATTTTTAGTAAATTAGTACCTAACGGTACTTTTTTTATGGCTAATTTAATTTTATTATTTGTTTACTTTTAATAGAAAAAAAACTATAATTATTTTAGAGTGGAGTTGCTAGTGTGAAAGATATAATCAATAATTTTAAAGGATTTGTTACAAATAACAAGAATGTTATAATAATAGTTTCCCTAGTCCTAATAGCTGCTTTATTAGTAATTGACTATGATACTAAGAAACCGACTAAAAATTATATTGCGTTTAAAAATGATTTAGGAATAATTGAATCAGTCGTGCCAACCAGCATTGATGAATTTCTTGAGACTGAAAGTAAATTTTCTATAAAAACAAATAAAGATGTTAGTGAAAATGAATTAATAAATTATTTGGCTATTAGCCCCGCTATTGAATATACAATTAAGAAAGAAAGTGCTAGTAATTATTTATTAATTCCGAAAAACAATCTTCCAGAAAATTCGATTGTTTCGATAGATTCAGTTCGTGAAGGGAATACTCTTAATAGATGGGCATTTCAAACTGAAAAAAAACTGTCAGTATTAAGAACTTATCCTGCTAACGAATCAAAAGATGTATCTGTCAAAACTGTAATTCAAGTTAGTCTGTCTCATGATGATGTAATTGATTTTGAAAATTTTGTTGATTTTGACGTCCCAGGGAAATGGGAAAATAATAATGGCCTTTTTACTTTTAAACCCAAAGAAAAATTATCATATAACACAGTGTATACAATGAAAATAAAAAAAGAGTTAAGTAACGAAGAAGAATCTTTAGAAAAAGATTTTATATTTAGCTTTACTACGGGCGATGTCGTAGTTTATGATGATAATGCTTATTATCTATCTTCTTTAAATATTGATAATAGTTTAACTTTTTCGGATGATGAAATTCCAGAAGTTCCCTTTGTATATAATCATTATTATTGGTATAACGGAGAAAGTTATTATAAAAAAGAAAAAGTAGAAGTAAAACTATATAAATTAAATAGTTTCAATGAATATGTTTCATTAAGTAATGTTTATTATGAAATTAATGTAGATAATTTAACTTTATATAAAAATTTTAATACTGAACTGCTTGATCATCAAAATGGAATTGTAAAAATACTTTTTCCTGAAGTTTTACCAATAGGACATTATGTTGCCTCTTATAAAATTGGTGATAATCCAAAAATAAACCAACTAATTCAAGTTTCAAACATTGTTGCATATACTGGAATGACTGAAAGAGACGTTTTAGTTTGGACGATTGATAAACAAAACAATGTTCCTCTTCAAGGTGCCGTAGTTAACTATGCTGGAAAAGAAATCGAAACTGATAAAGATGGATTAGCAGTTATTTCAAATATCAATAATTTAGAAAACAATAAAAAACATTTGACTATATCGTATAAAGAAGAAACGTTAGTTGTAAAAACAGAAACATTTGAACAAGATAATTATTATGATGCATATATTTATACTGACAAACCACTTTATAAGGAGACAGATACAATTAATATTTGGGGTTTTGTTCCCAAAGAATTATTTATAGATGGCTTTGATAATAGTAAATTAAAATTAATTTTTGAAGAAAAAGAATATGACATTAAATTAAATAGCTCTGGAATTTTTACAACAAAAATTAATTTCAGTGAGTTATCAGATTATGGTACAGTTAGACTTAAATACGATAAAATTAATATTGCCTATAAATATTTTGATGTTGTGGAGTATGAAAAACCAAAATATATATACGAAATTATTACAAATAAAAATTATTATAATATTGGTGAAGAAATTAAGGTTCAAGTAGTCGCGAAACACATGAGTGGAATACCTGCAGCACAAAAGGAATTAGTTGTTGAATATGAAGGCGAAAAGTATAATTGCATAACAGATTTAAGTGGGCTATGCGCATTAAATTTGATAGCTAATTCATATAATACTTATGGTATATTTGATTATAGTGAAATTGAATTATATTCTAAAGATTATCAAGATTATAATGGATTAAAATTCAAAACTATTAAAATATTATCTAAAGACATTGTTGTAGATGGAAACATTAAATTTGATAAAAACGATAAATATTATCTTGAAATCGAAACGAATAAAATAGATATTTCAAAGGGAGATAGCTATGAAATTTATCCTTTTGATTCAAATGTAAAGATATCCGTAAGAAAAAAAGTATGTAGTAAAAAAGACTATGAATATTATAATCCCTACTATAAAACTGTAGTAAAATATCGCGTTATTGATACTTGTGAAAATATAGACGGGGATATTATTTCGGTTAAAACAAATGCTGGAAAAGCAATAATTGAAAATTTAAAATATGAGACCGTTGATAATGACAATCAATTAATAACTTATGAATTTACTCTTTCAGCTAACTCAAGTTTTGGTACAACTCCTGATTCTACTTTATATTTAAGTGATTCAAATAACCCTTACAAAGGAAATGATTATTGGCATAACCTCTATTATGAAGGCAGTGAACTAAATTTCTCTTATAACATAAATGGTAATTCTTCATACAATAGTTCATTAAATTTATGTGCATATTATCCTAATTTAAAAATGAAATATAGCATTGATGAAACGATTAATACAACAATGAAAGACTATGAAAAAAAAGATATAAAAGATAAATTGTATTTAAGTTACTTTTATAAAGAGAAAATAATTGATTATTCACTGAATTCTAACGAAAAAACATTTACTAATACTTTTTTTCCAGGCACAAATATTGTAGGTGCATATTTTGATGGTGAAAAAATAATTATGGCAGAGTCACAATACTTAGATTTTAATGAAAATGATCGAAAAACAGAAATTATTCTTAAAACTGATAAAAGCACTTATAAACCAAAAGATGAAGTGAGTTTAAATATAGAAGTTAAAGATAAAAATGGAAATAGAATTGAATCAGACGTTTTAATAAGTGTTGTCGATGAAGCAGTATTTCAATTAGAAGATGATGAAATTGATATTAATAATAGATTATTTTATGACAAATATTTGCCGTTTTATCAAGTAAGTAGTCATCAACTATTACCGTATTCATCAAATGGCGATGGTGGTGAAGGAGCTGACGACGGAGAATACAGAAACGATTTTGGGGATACGATTATTTTTCAAAATATAAAAACAGATAAAAATGGAAAAGCAAAAATAAAATTCAAGCTTAATGATTCATTAACAACATTCAGAATAACTGCAATATCTGCAAATCCGGAATTATACTCAGGAAATACTAATATAAAAATAAGTTCGAAGTTAGATTTTTTTGTCGAAACATCGACAATGAGTGGCGTTAAACCTTCTGATGATTTTGTTATTCCGGCTAAATCAACAAGTATTAATCAAGAAAATGTCTTATATCAATATTATTTAAATGGAAAAGAAGTTGGAAAAACAGAAGGCAAAACTGGATCATACACTTATTACAAGATGCCAAAAATGAATATAGGAAAATACAAAATTGGAGTTATTGCTTCGAACGAAAAAAATTCAGATGGTGTTGAATATGATTTTGAAATAAAAGATAATTATCAAAAAGTAAAAATAGTGAAAGAATATGAAATTAAAAATAATAATAAAATTAGTATTAATGCCAACAAAGATAGTGTAAGGCTACTATTGTCTGACTCATCATTAAAATATTATATAAGATTAATAGGCGCCTTAAAATATTCTTATTATCAAAGACTTGATCAGTTTGTAGGAAGATATTCAGCGAATGAAATTTTAAACAAAATATATCTAGAGGATAATCAAATTGAAGTGAGTATACCAGAATCATTTCAAGATGGATTACTAAAATTATTGCCAGCTTCCGAAAAATCATATGTTTTATCTGCATTAACAAATAAATATGCTAAAGACTTATACCAAAAAGAATGGCTTGATCGAGCTGTATATTTAGCTTATTATGAAATGAGTAAAGAAAACATAGCACAAACAAGACTATACGAAGCATTATTATTTTTAGCGAGCAATAAAGAACCAATCATGGGTGAATTAAGTATTTTAAAAAACAATGAGAGAAATTATTATGAATCAATTATTTATGCATTGTCATATGCATTTTTAGGAGATTATAGCACAGCAAGATCAATTTATAAAAATGAATTGAGTAGTGTTAAAAAAACAAACAACAATTATGAATTATTAACTTTATTAAATACGTTAATAGATCCTGACTCAGCTAAAGGTATGATTGAATCAATTCTTAAATCGAGCAATGAATATCGTAATTTTGCGATCATTTCTTATTTAAATAATTCTATGCCATATTTAGAAAAAGATAATATTGTTTATGTAAATGATAAAAAAATCACATTAAATAAATTGTCAGCAAAAGAAATTGAATTGAGTAAAGATGACTTAAAAAATATTGTCTTTAAAACTGATAGTAATTCAATCATAGCAGAAGTAATATATACTGGATCGCCATCGGAGTTATATAAAGAACAAATTGTATATAAGGTTGATTCTAGAATAGATAGTAATATGAGTTTAAACAATGAATATTCTTTGCTAGTAAACATGCAAAATTTAGAAAAAGATAGCTGTGGAACCTTGAATATTGCTGTTCCTAACGGATTAAGATATTATGGAACAGAAAAAGAAAAATTTTCAGAAATATATTTGATTAAAAATGATTCTATAAATATGCAATTTATTGTATGCTCATATCGCGATACTTCTAAATCAGTAAAAATAAACTTTTTAACAAAAAATCCAGGAAATTATGTATTTGAACCTGTTGTTTACGAAAACAATGGTTTATACGGTGTATCTAAATCAATCAACATTCAAATTAAAGAATAAAACAGTCATATGACTGTTTTATTTTATTTCTTAAAAGAATTACTTTTGTACTTTCAAATAATCGTGATATTATATTTATAGGTGATAAAATGAAAAAAGTATTAACAGTCATACTAGATGGTTTTGGAATGAGAGACACAGAAGTTGGAAATGCTATTAAAATGGCTAATATGCCAAACTTTAATAAATTAATGAGTGAATATCCTCATAGTTTATTAAATGCTTCTGAAGAGGCAGTTGGTCTTCCAAAAGGTCAATTTGGTAATAGTGAAATTGGTCACATGACTATCGGCTCAGGAAGAGTAATAAAATCAAAAATCAATGTTATAAATGATTCACTAAATAGTGATGACTTTGAAAAAGATCCAATATTTAATAGTGTTATTCATCATGTAAAACAAAATAATAGTACACTTCATTTAATGGGACTTGTTTCTGATGGAGGAGTTCACTCACATATTGAATATTTTGTCAAAATAATAAAAATACTTAAATTAAAAGAAGTTAGTAAAATATGCTTTCATGCAATTACTGATGGAAGAGATACAAAAGTTGATTCAGGAATTGAATATTTAAGGGAAATAGATTCCTTATTAAAAGAATCTGGATTAGGAAAAATCGTTTCAGTATGTGGCAGATATTATGCTATGGATCGAGACAAGAAATATGAAAGAACAAAAATGTATTATGATATGGTGGTACATGGAAGAGGATTAAAAAATTCTGATTTTGAAAGTTGTTTAAGTTATTGTTACAAAAAGGAAATATTTGATGAATTTATTCCCCCATATTTACTTGATGAAGAAGGTACAATTAAAGACAACGACGGTTTATTCTGGTTAAATTTTAGACCTGATCGTGCAATTCAAATATTAACAGCATTAACTAATCATGAATTTGATCAATTTCCAACTGTTCAATTTGAAAATTTAAAAACAATAAGTATGTTTCCAACAGCCGAAAGTGTTAAGTGCGAAAACATATTTGAAGATATATCAGAAGGTGGCTTATCTTTAGGAAGATATTTATCTGATTTGGAAATGACTCAAGCAAGAATAGCTGAAACAGAAAAGTATGCCCATGTTACTTATTATTTTGATGGCGGACTAGATCAAAAACTACCTGGAGCAGATTACTTTTTGCTTCCTTCTCCAAAAGTAGCGACTTACGATCTTGAACCAGCAATGAGAGCAAAAGATATTACAAAACAAGTTTTAACTTGTATGGAAAAAGATTATGATTTTATATTAGTTAACTATGCTAATCCGGATATGGTTGGCCATACGGGAATTATTGATGCAACAATAAAAGGTTTAGAAGTACTAGATTCCTGTTTAGGAGAATTAATTGAAGGGGTAGAAAATAATTTTTATAAGATGGTTTTATTATCAGATCATGGAAATGCTGATTTAATGTTAGATGAAGAAGGCAACCCAGTTACAACTCATTCTTTAAGTCTTGTACCATTTTTAATAACAGACAACGATATAAAATTAAAAAATGGAACACTTGCCGATGTAGCTCCTACTATTCTAAGTTATATGGATATAGCGATTCCTCAAGAAATGAAAAATTCAAAAATATTATTTGAAAGAGAATAAATTATTTCTTCTTGAAAAAGATTTAAATAATTAATTTAAAATGATATAATGATAAGGTTTATAAAACAAGAAGGAGAAAATTATGCAATTATTATATGAAACAAAAAAAGAAAAAACATTTCAAAT
Organism: uncultured Muribaculaceae bacterium; assembly: GCA_964542795.1. Taxonomy (GTDB): domain Bacteria; phylum Bacillota_I; class Bacilli_A; order RF39; family UBA660; genus JAAZHN01. The sequence continues at coordinate 1,144 of CAZIUX010000001.1, read as the reverse complement.
GGAAGATGAAAAATATGTTTATGAGTATAAACTTTTAGACATGGGAAATTATATAGGGAGTGCACGAAGAGATATTTTTGATAAGGTACCAAATATTTGGAAAGGAAGTTTTTTAACTTCTATCTCTAAATCAAATCCTGAAGAAAATTATCGAGTAGAAACTATTTATGATAATCAAGGTAGAATGTTGCGTATGCTTATCGAATGTGGTGAAGATATAAGGACAATGTTTTGGTCATATGATATTCCTCGAACTGCGAAAAGCTTAGAAGATTTAGAACATAACTTTGGAAGAGGCACTCATATAACTGATGATGGAAAAGTACTGACTGATACCATAAGAATGGGTAGAGAAAAATTTGCTTATGACTACAAATCAAATAAATTTTTAAATAATTCTATGGATGAATATCAAGGACAAATTTTAACTGATCCAGATTTAGTTCCTATGATAATGTCTGACTATTTAGAATTAGAACAAAGTATTCAAAAAACAAAATAAACAATATAAAAATTAATTTTAAAAGATTAATTTTTTATTTTTAAATAAATCGTTTTAGGACTTGATTTTTAGCATATTAATGTGATATACTTTCACTTGTATAACTGCTTAGATGTGCGAGGTTGCTGATACACTAGGTTAAGTTGTTAGATACTTAAACTAAAATCAGGTAATTCGTTACGGAGCAAGTCTATACCAGATATAGACGAAGGGAGGATAAGTAATGTCAAATCAAAAAGTTAGAATCAGACTAAAAGCTTATGATCACAGATCATTAGATCAAGCAGCAGGAAAAATTGTTGATACTATCAAAAGAATTGGCGGAGAAGTTTCTGGACCTATTCCACTTCCAACAGAAGTAGAAAAGTTTACAGTACTTAAAGCTGTTCATAAATATAAAGACTCAAGAGAACAATTTGAAATGCGTACTCATAAGAGATTAATTGATGTTAAAAATCCAAGTAAAGAAACAATTGATGCTTTAACACACTTAGATTTACCAAGTGGCGTAGACATCGAAATCAAATTATAATAGGAGGAAATAAAATGAAAGGAATCTTAGGTCGCAAAGTTGGGATGACTCAAGTCTTTGCGAAAGACGGCAAACTAATTCCAGTTACTGTTGTTGAAGTTGAACCTAAT